>NZ_JAVRCB010000004.1:181583-225776 GCF_034530955.1 Nostoc sp. DedQUE05
AAGGAGTTCAAAGACTCATTAATGAGTATCAAAGGCTCATTAAAGGAGTTCAAAGCCTCATTAATGAGTATCAAAGGCTCATTAATGGAATTCAAAGACTCATTAGCCTCGTTCCCAGCCTGAAGGCTGGGAATGTATTCCCAGAGGTTCTACCTCTTATCAACAAAGAGGAGGCGGAGCCTCCCAGAATAGATTCCCAGCCTTCAGGCTAGGAACCAGTCAGAGACTCATACCCAATGCCCAAATTCAATAACCTATGCGCCGTAAAAAGGATACTCTCTGCACAGAATTTGCTTTCACTCTTCCTAGAGGATTGAGTGATGGCGAACAACGAGTACATCGTCATGGGGTGATGCGTTTAGCCACCGCTAAAGATGAAATTTTGGTGCAACAAGAGCGCAAAGTTCAAGAAAATCCGGCTTACGGTGTTTTGGTAATGCTGGCACGGGTTATTACTCGCTTGGGCAGTTTCAATTCTGTTAGTCCTGATTTACTCGAAGGACTTCTCCTACATGACATTGCCTATCTTCGAGAATTTTACAATCGAATCAATCAACAAGGCAATGTACACATTCCGACACAATGTCCCCATTGCAATACTCAATTTTCAGTGGAGCTAGAACTAGCGGGGGAGTCGTAAGCTACCCCTCTGATACTTTATATGAGGAGGTAGCTTATATTGCTTATCATTTCCACTGGTCACAAGATGATATTTTAAATTTAGAACATACTACCCGTCAGCGCTGGGTGGCAGAAATCAATAAAATTAACCAAAAATTAATATGAAAGTAAAAGTTAGCTACTCACCAAATTTAAGTGAAGTCAATGAAGTAGACCTTACCACAGAAACTCCAACGAGAGGAGAATGGATAATAGGCCGTTCTCCTGATTCTGATTTAATCCTAGACAGCCCTGATATCAGTCGGGTACATGCTAAGTTTTTTGTTAAAAGTGGAAATTACTACTTCTCTGACCTTGGTAGTAGAAATGGCTCAATAGTTAATGGGAAACAGGCTGAAAAAGATCGACCATATTCTTTGAGTGATGGAGATATTATTCGGATTGCAGATTATGTTTTGATTTTGGAGGCAGTTGCTCCCGTTTATGAGCAACCAGAGACAGTCTTTAGGATTATAGATCCTTCACTGTTTTCTCGATCGCGATCGCCTGAAAATGTCAGCGCTGCCAATGTTGTTAATCCAGCCGCAGAGGTAGTTAGCGAAGTTCCACCGCCAATTAGTTCCGGAGTAGAAGCACCTCCTTCCCCAGAAATCAGCGAAATTAAGGAAGTCGTTGCTACTCAACCTGATGATGTCATTCCGGTTGTTGAGAGAATCGCCCCTGAAAACATCATTCAGCCACCAGAAGCAGTTAGCGAAGTTCCACACAATGTTCGTGATGATATTGTGGATTTGCGGACATTAGTTACACCAGAAGTCAGCGCCGATAGTGAGGAAGTCGAAGTTCCAGAAGTCAGCGAAGCCTCAGAAGTTTCTTTGACTGAACCTGATAACGCCATAGCTGCACCTGAAAACATCATTGAAACTCCTGAAGAGGAAAGTATTCTTCCAGAAGCTAGCCACGATGAGGCTGTAGATTTTGAAGCAGCACTGGCGACAGAATCTACTTTCGTACAACAGCGTGATATAAGTGCTACTCCAGACACTACCTATGACGAGGATGCAGAGTTAGAGGCAGCACTAGCAGCAGAAGTTACCTTCGTACAGCCACGTGATATTTTCAACGAAGTTCCTGTACAAAGCGCCACTCCAGAAACTACCTACAATGAAAATGCAGAGTTGGAGGCAGCACTAGCAGCAGAAGTTACCTCCGTCCAGCCGCGCGATATTTTCCACCATGTATCTGAGGAGGAAAGCGACATTCCCGAAACTACTCACGATGAAGTAGTGAATTTGGATACGCCAGTAGTAGAAGAAACCAGTGAAGTTGTTGAAAACGAAGAGATTCAGCCACAAGCAGCAGAGGAGCAGAGCCAAGTTACACGGGATATCATTGATGAAACTACTCACGATGAAGTAGTGAATTTGGAGACGCCAGTAGTAGAAGAAACCAGTGAAGTTGTTGAAAACGAAGAGATTCAGCCACAAGCAGCAGAGGAACAGAGCCAAGTTACACGGGATATCATTGATGAAGCAATAGATTGGGATAGGTCAGTTACAGCAGCAGACAGCGCAGATGTTGACGAATTAGAACCTACTTCTGCGGTGGATGAAACAATAAGCGAAGTTTCTGAAGCATCAACTGCACCTGATGATGCCGTTGCGGAAGTTTTAAGCAATCAATACATTGATTTGAATAATGCAAGTACTGAAGAAGTTAGTCTATATGTTGATGGTGTTGCTGCACAAATAAGTAACATTTCTGACTCAACTGATATTCCGTCTTTGGAAACAACAGAAAGTGGAGCTACTGAGAGCATCAGTCAAACTATTGAAGCAATTCCTGAAGTAAAAGAAGATCGTTTTGATGAAACTCCAGAAGAAACAAATGTTAGTGAGCCTCCTCAAGCAATCATTGAAAGAAATATAGTACTGATTGCTCATGAAAGCAAGAAATCAGAACTTGCTGAGTTGGTTTTGGAACATCAGGAATTTTTCTCGCAGAGTTTTACAATTACCTGGCCATCTGTTAGTGAACTTTTACATCAGCAGGCAGGGATAACTATTAGTCAACAAACCCCCGCACCAACTTCTGGAGGATATCAAACAATTGCTTCATTGGTTGGAGCCGGAGAAATTGTAGCAGTTATTTTCTTGCGAGATTTGCTGCAACCTCAGCCTGGTCAAGCAAATGAAGAAGCGCTGTTAAGATTATGCACTATTAATCAAGTTTTATTGGCTACTAATTTGGCAACGGCAGAGGCGATTGTGCATTATCTGAAACATATATAACAATTATAAATGAGTTATGAACAAAAATATCCCCGACTTCGTAAAAGTTGTCGGGGATTTGAGTCTGTTGAGGTTTACAAGTAAAATATGATGACTATATTTTTTGAAAAGTTGCAAATTGCGTAGAATAATTTCGATATTAAAAAATAATCTCAAAATATACGTATATTTTAAAGTAAAATCGATTGCAAAAATGGTTGTAAGTTTTAAAAGTTTATTTAGACAGCCAGTTATTGTTTCAAGTGCGATCGCAACACTTCTGTTAGTAGGAATTCAAAAACTGGGGGTTTTCGAGCCTCTAGAAATGAAAGTCTACGACCAAATGATGCAATTACGTGCCGACTCAGGCCCAGACACTCGTTTGTTGATTGTTGCTTTAACTGAAAAAGATATCCAAAAATGGAATTGGCCCCTGTCTAGCGAACTTCTAGACCGACTATTAGGCAAACTTGAAGAATATCAACCGCGAGTCATTGGTCTAGATATTTTTCGTGACTTACCAGTACCGCCTGGTCATGACAAGCTACTGCAACGCCTACAACAGAGCGATATCATCATTCCCATTTGCAAACATGCGGGTTCTAACAATCCGGGGATAGCACCCCCAAAAGGCGTTGAAGCAGAGCGAGTAGGATTTAATGATGTCGTAGAAGATACTGATGCCACAATTCGCCGCAACCTTTTATTGGTAGGTGCAGAGGAGTCCGATTCTTGTCAAAGTACCTATTCTTTTAGCTTACAACTAGCGCTCAAATATTTAGAAGTTGGAGGCATCCAACTAGAATTTACCCCCAAAAAGGAACTACAACTACGTAATACTGTATTTAAACCCCTGCAAAGTAACGCTGGCGGCTATGAAAAAGCAGATACCAATGGCTACCAAATCCTGCTTAATTACCGTTCTGGTCATCAGGTTGCCCAGCAGGTAACTATTACAGAAGTACTTGCAAATCAAGTTAAACCAGATTTAGTTAAAGACCGCATCGTTTTGATTGGTTCAACAGCCAATAGTTTAAATGATATTTTTAATACGCCCTTTGCTAGCGGTAAGTCAGATAATTCTGGCAAAATGGCTGGAATTGAAATTCATGCCCACAGCGTTAGTCAAATTCTCAGTGCTGTTCTGAACAAACAACCTCTATTTTGGTTTTTACCTGAGTGGAGTAAAGTCCTTTGGATATGGGGATGGACTGTAGTTGGTGGGTTGCTGGTATGGCGGATTCAACATCCGCTAGGCTTAGGATTGGCAGCAGTAACAGCTCTGGCAGTATTATTTGGAGCCAATTTTGTCATTTTTAACCAAGCTGCATGGTTCCCAGTCATACCTCCGGCGTTGGGGTTAGTATTTACCGCCGCCAGTGTCCTTGCCTATAGTGCTTATCAAACCAAGCAAGAGCAAAAAGAAATTACCCAAAGGGTTCAAGAACACCAACAATTAATTCTAGAATTGCAAGGTCTTTTACGGCAGCGCGGCAACGCCTCAAATGAAGCGCCAACCGTAATTGTTGATTCTATTGGGCAAGAAATTGCAATAGGAACGATACTAAACAACCGCTACAAAATTACTCAACCCTTGGGTTCTGGAGGATTTAGCAATACTTATTTAGCTGATGATATCCAGCGTCCTGGTAATCCACAGTGTGTGGTTAAACAGTTGCGACCTCCTCGCCAAGATGCAGAATATTTAAATGTTGTCAGACGACTATTCGACGCTGAAGCAGAAATTTTAGAAACTTTGGGTAAGCACCCACAAATTCCTCAACTGCTAGCTTTTTTTGAAGAAAATCGGCAATTTTCTTTAGTGCAAGAATTTGTTCGAGGTCACGCTATGGATAAAGAGTTAGCTACTGGAAAGCGACTAAAACAAGCTGAGGTTGTGGAGATACTCAAAGAAGTTTTAAACGTGCTGGTTTTTGTTCATAGCTATGGTGTAATCCATCGAGATATCAAACCTAGTAACTTAATTAAGCGAGAATCAGACCGGCACATTGTTTTAATTGACTTTGGCGCTGTTAAGCAGATTCAACCCCAGCAGCAAGAAGCTCAGACAATTTCAATTGGCACTCCTAATTATGCACCTTCTGAACAAATGAGCGGGTTGCCAAAACTCAACAGCGATATTTATGCCTTGGGAATTATGGGAATACAAGGTTTAACTGGGGTAGAACCTAGAGAATTTCGTAGAGATACAAATACTGGTGAAATAATTATCCAAAGCCAAGCTGATGCTAATCAACAAATTTGGCAACATTGGCGCGAATTAACTGACGCTACAGACGAGTTAGTGATGATTTTAAATAAAATGGTACATTTCGACTTCACTCAACGATATCAGTCAGCCACAGAGGTGCTTAAAAATCTCGAAAGTCTTTAGTACTTTTTTTGAATACTAAAATGCTAATAAAAAAGCTCGGTCATTTACATGACCAAGCTCTTAACTATTTCAATCAATCATTGCAGGTAAAGTAGTGCGTAGGCGTAGCCCGTCGTAAACATCGCAAGCAAACCATTAGTTAGCAGATTGTTCCAAATTCACCTTGACGACTTTGTTCTTTTCTTGCTCAGTTTTAGGCAGTATCAGATTCAAGATGCCATCTTTATAATCTGCCGTAACGTCAGTATTTTTAATCCGAGCCGATAGAGGAATTACGCGTTGAAATTTACCGTAATGAAACTCACTTCTGGTAACACCTTTTTCCTCTGTTTTCGTTTCGGATTTCCGCTCACCGCTAACGTAAACAGCATTTTCTGTGACTTGCACATCCAGGTCTTTAGCTTCTATTCCTGGCAGTTCTATCTTCAGATGAATCGCATCTTCAGTTTCTTGAATTTCAGCAGCAGGAACTTTACTTAAGCTTTTGTCAAACAATGCAGATGGTAGTCTGGTATCTTCAAATAAACTATTTATTTGGTGTTGTAGAGTGTCAATTTCTCTCCAAGGATTCCAACGAACTAGTGTCATAACTTTTCCTCGTCTTAGTTAGGATTGTTTAATAAATTTTGCACTTCACCTTGTGCTTACATATTCATATTATGTAGAGTTAAAGCTGCTGTAAATTCGGTTTTTGACACCAACTAATTGATGATTGCCGCACCAAATTAGATAGAAAAATTTTTACGGTTTACTCTAATTTGTCTGTTCGGTAAACCCGAATAGACAAATTAGATTCAATCATACTAAATCAATAAATCTGCTGTTGAAGGGATAACCTAGAAATACGATGCCTCAGTTGGGCTATGTCTACAACTGAGTAACAGCGTTGCATAAATTTTTAGATAACCTCAGTTAAATATATATCTGTTCAAGTTTGTCCTGAACTTAGCTCTCGATTTATTAACCAACACAACATCAATGATGAAACTCTTTCCTTGGCTTAATTTTGCACACATTGTTGATTCTAGTGTCCTACCTAGAATCGCTAGGACTCAAATAGCTACTCATGGCAAGAGTGGCACATTAATCGACACAGCTATCAAATCTAATACTTTACGCAACGATTCCACAGATATCAATTGCCTCAAAACCTTTGATAGTGCTGTTCTTGCTTATCAGATGATGGGTCTTAGCAACTTTGAATGAACCGTAGGATGCAATCACCCGAATGGGTGAGGAGCAAATCAACCGTTCAGGTGAACTGGGTGCAGGAAGTTAAGACAGATAAAAAATAAGACTCTATTACTCAAGAACACTAATTGCACTTTACTATAAATAAGGATAATCCTATGAAACTCTCTATCTTGATTGATTCTGTACTCATTGTTACTTCTATTGCTTTATTGCCTAGAATCGGTGGTACTCAAATAGCTACTAACAATAGTGGCGAACCTATAGCTATCAATTCTAACAATTCATCTAACGTCAGCTACCTCAAACCTTTTGATGCTGCACAGGGTAGTCTTAGCGGTAGCGCTTTGGTATCTCAATACCAAACAGGAAACCTGACTGGATTAAATGTGGTTAAGACTGCTGTTAACCCTAAAAAGTTACCAGCACAAGCTTTGAATGATAAAGGTTATCTAAACGCTGTCAAGTTGCAGTTGACATCAGACAACAGCACTAATGATTTATCTTACTAAGTACAGACTTACAGAGGTTCGTAATGGATTTATAAAATGCTGTACTATCATTTGGTTGTTTTGACAAGAAAATGCCTAACCGAGCAGGAAAAGCTACTGTCTCCCCCTAATCACCATCTCATTTGCAAAAATTACTTTGACCCCTCCAACACCTTGGAGGGGTTTTTAGTTGGTGCTACGGTTGCTACTTGCTCTAGCGTCGTCCCATGCATAGTAGCACTAGAATGCTTTCTGCTCCCACAACGGCGTGACTCATCACACTTTTAGAAATAAGGGACGAGTCATAAATTATTTACTGTTCTATCAAATTAACGTTGTTAAGTTACTCAGCAGGTGTAGTTTTCACCTCCAGGCTGTGTTAGATATTGTGACGCGAAACCGGAGTATAGATACGTTGCTAAAGCTTTCTCCCGAATCTCCTTTATTTATTGTATTAATCATTATTAGTTTTCTAGTAGTAACTTTGTCAACTTGGTTATCATCTAAACCTTTTGTTTTAAAACCATTTGGAGTTAATGATATTGTCCAGTTACTCACATTACAATTATTTATTTCTTTGTTATTAGAGCGTTCTTTAGAAGTTTTTATAACTACTTGGCGTGGCCCATTCGTCGAACAATTAGATATTAATATTGAGCAAAAAAAGGCTCTACTGTCTGAAAAGATAAGACTTATGGAAGTTCAACAGAAGCAATTATTAGAATCTAATCAAATCAGCGGACTCCCGCCAGAAGGAATGAGTTTAGAACAGCAAATCATCCAAAATTTTACACAGAACCAACAAGAACCATTAAAAATTTTCCAGCCACAAATGGATGATATCAATGAAAAAGAGCGCCAAAAAACAGCCTATAAATCTGATACACGAACAATTGCTCTATGGACATCTCTTTTATTCGGTCTTTTAATGAGCGCAATAGGTATTCGCTCAATCGAACCACTTGTAGTTATTGATTTAGATAATCCCATACAGGTAATTATTTTCCGTTGTTTAGATGCATTACTGACAGGAGGTTTAATTGCCGGAGGTAGTGAGGGAATTCATAAGCTTATAAAAGTTTTTATCGATTTTATGGAAGCTACATCTAAACAAATCAAAAATCAAGGCTCGTCTTGATGAAACTCTCAATGCAGGAGAATATTGCAAATATTATGAAAATTATAGTAATATCTATAGCCCAGTCATTTCTAACTGGGCTTTTAGCTATCTCAATCAATTATTGAAAGTGAGTAGTTTCGCACTATGCAGCAGGTTGTTCTAGATTAACCTTGACAACTTTGTTCTTTTCTTGCTCGGTTTTAGGCAGTGTCAAATTCAAGATACCGTCTTTATAATCTGCGGTGACATTGGTATTTTGAACCCTAGCAGATAAAGGAATTACACGCTGGAACTTGCCGTAATAAAATTCACTCTTGGTAATACCCTTGTCTTGGGTTTTAGTTTCAGATTTGCGCTCACCGCTAATGTGAACAGCGTCTTGGGTGACTTGAATATCTAAATCTTTAGCTTCCAATCCTGGCAGTTCTAGCTTGAGATGAATCGCATCATCAGTTTCGTGCAACTCAGCAGCCGGAACTCTGACAAAGCCTTTTTCAAGCCGTGCAGATGGGACTTTGGTATCTCCTAATAAGCCGTTGATGTGACGTTCTAAAGCGTTCAATTCTTGCCAGGGGTTGTAACGAACTAGTACCATAACTTTTTCTCAGAAAATTTCAGCTATTGTTTAATCGTTTTTGCACTTGGTTTTGTGCTTATGTATTCATAATAAGTATGGTTCCAACTCCGGTAAATTCGGTTATCATCACCTAATTAAATGATGATTACCGCACTTAATTAGACCTAAAAAAAGATTACGGTTTACTCTAATTTATTAGTTCGGTAAACCAGAATAAGAATTTTTAATATCAATAATCAACTACCTAATCTGCTGTTAAAGGAGATATGCAGTCAGGCGATCGCTTATATTTCCAAAACAACATCCAAGCTCTACTCGCCTCACCATCGCACTATTCAATCAGCATTTCGATTTAGTCATCGGGAAACCATTAAGATGAAATACTCTCTACATCTTTGCAACTGCATTGAATACAAGTAACATCAAATGCTGAATTCATCCACTCATAACCGCAAGCACGACAATCACAGAAAATATTATTGCGATTGGGGTGTGGTCATTGTACAGGAACTCACGGGAGAATAAATAAACTATTGCGCCGTGGTATTCCTAAAACTTTAGACTAGAATCCCCTAATCTAAAGGCAAGGATGTTGACAAAGGATTTATGATTTTTGGCTCATCTCACCTGATAATTCAGGTTTTATAATTAAAGTTAACAGGCTTAAAGCATTAAGCATAAATGAGGTTAAAAGCTGTGAAGAAAATAGTTGTTGCTGCAATATTTAGCTTAATCGCTGGCTCAACGTCTTTATTTTTTCCCCAAGCCGCTAAAGCTGATAGGGTTGTTTACTGTCGTCCTGTTATTGATAATAGGGTACTCAACTCGGCGGCTAACCACCCCAATGCTTATACAAATGGTTTTCGAGAAGGACAACAAAGCGCTCGGAACAGAGAAGCTTATAAACCTCGGACTGTGGGAGGTGAATTCGCTCGTGGTTTTCAGGATGGTTATTTGAATCTACCTTATGCTGGGCAAGAGAATGTTGTACCTAGAACAATTGTGCAACATACCACTCAGATTTGTGATGATGATGGTTACACCGTAGCGCCTTCTCCTGTTTACATCTACAACCCTTATCCCATCTATGTGTCGCCCTATCCTACTTATGGCATCAACTTCGGATTTGGAAGAGGGTTCCACTTCGGATTTGGAGGAGGGTTCCACGGATGGAGGCACCATCGAAGATGGTAGGGGTGGGAAATTTCGTCAAAGAAAGTTTTCTGCGCTGAAGGATACTTTGTATTCACCTTCGGAAGTAATCAGGGAAAAATTCGAGAGTATATCTGAAATGCGATCGCAGTTAAAATTATGCCATTTCTTTAGTCAATGAGTTGTGGGGTGGGAATTTGCGTATCGATATCCGCTTGGGAAAAAGTGGGGAGCAACCAGCTACTCTCACCCGCCTTGAATACTTTGGCAGGTTCAACATTCAATTCAATTGCACCAGTAGCTGGATTGGTTCTAGCAAGAGACTGTGTGCCATCGACAAACTTAACGGCGATAGGTTGGGTCAGTTGTTGTGGTTGAGCGTTTGGGCCTAAAACCACTTGAGAACCTGCGGGTAAGTACATACCATCGCAATCCCAATCATCATCGGTGATTGTTCCTGCGCCCAGGAAGTAGAGTTGGGTTGGAATTTTTTTTGGTTTATTGGCATAGACTGCCAAAGTCTTTCCAGTTTCATTGCGGCACTGCGCCCGCTTTCTAGCTGTTTCTATGACATTTTTCTGAGATTGCAATTGTGCTAGTCGCTGCTGGAATTGCTCTGGTGTATAGCCAGCTTGCTCAGGTGTATTCTTGAGAGTTAGAAGTTGATTGAGTGCCTGAGTTACCTCAGCATAGTCAGCCCCCTTAGTGAAATCCTTACCTGCCCAAGAGGGTTGAGCAATTAACAGATTCACCATCAATACGAGAGCGACAAGAACAAGTTTGAGAAACTGCATAAATTTCTCCTTTTTTTGAAATTAGTGTTTAGTACCACTGAAACTTTACCAGATTTCAAATCCTTGAAAATTTCGATCGCGATCGCACCACATACCCATAAGATTAATTAATAGCCCTATACAAGCTCTCCTCAATACCCACTAAAAGTTGGTAACAGTTAACTATTAACTGATGGCTGATATCAAACTCTTAACTGAGTGACGGCGATATTACCGGAAAAACATACATCTACATCGCTGCCAGGAGTGCGATCGCGTTTGCTATATTCTCCTACATAATAAAAATTATCGCCTTCAATTCGATAGTTCACGGGCAAAGGTTTGGTACAGGCTTGGCAAAATACCATCTCAGGATGTGGTTCTCCTGGTTGCAGATGCGGCAGATTCACATTCCAGAAGCTTCCTGGTTCTAGGGGACGCTTGAGTAAATCCGCTAAAACTTCAGCTGTGAATTTGGCAGCTAAATCCCAATCAAAATTCTGCTTGGCTTTGCGATAGTGGGAAATGGCAACTCCGGGAATACCGTGCATCGCGGCTTCTCGCACGGCGGCCACTGTGCCAGAAATATAGGCATCGACTCCCAAGTTTCCCCCAGCGTTGATACCTGAAAGTACAAAGTTGACATCTGCGTAAATTTGTGTTAATGCAATTCTCACACAATCAGCGGGAGTCCCTGCGATCGCATACTCAGTCTCAGAACGTCGCTGGAGGTTGATAGCACGAGTAGTAGTAACTTGATGTCCACAGCCAGACTGATGATCGGCAGGAGCGGCGATAATAGAATTTTTGCCGTTTACAGCTTTGAGCAGCGCTTGGATACCAGGGGCATCAATGCCATCGTCGTTAGTTAAAAGTATAGTCATGTATATATGATATTGATTTAGCTAAAATATCAGAAAAATGCAGATATAAACTATCACATAGACATCTCTAGAAACTAAATATGCATTGTCTACAACTCTTGTAGAGAGCTAGCAGGATAACGTGTTGACATTCTTTTTCACTCAGATATCTAAAGCTACTCGCAGATATGAAAAAATATGGCGTTGCTGAACCAAAATATAAATCATGCGATATGATTTCTAGATGGTTTGCAAATTCCGCCCTCAGTATTTGGGTTAATTCCCAAAATGGGCGGTATTTCTTGTGACTAGTAAGAGGTTTAGCGTCAGGTGAATGCTTGCAACCGCCCTCAGAAGTTTGTGTAATCAAAAATCCCGTACAATATACATATTTGCTGAGAATATCAGAAATTTTACACTGAAGAAAATCGGGAACGAGGTGATTTTTGCAGTGGTTCTGTAGTATTTTTGGTGCAAGTCTGTCTTAGGGATCACACGATGAAACAGCTCCTCAAACAAGTTTTTAGCAGTCAAAAACACCTCATCCGGCTAATTCTACCTTTGGTGACGGTTATTTTCGCAGCCTCGCTGTTTACCACACCTGCTTTAGCCACAGGTGTGTATCAAATACCCAGCCTGACAGCAGGGAATGACACTTGGGTTTTGGATCAAGGTGAAGTCATCAGCCGTCTGAATGAAGGCAAGATTAGCAGCGCTTTTAAAGATTTGGCAAAGCAAACAGATAAGGAAGTCAGAATTGTTACTGTTCGCCGACTCGACTATGGCGAAACACCAGAAAGCTTTACTAAAGAACTGTTTGAAAAATGGTTTCCAACAAAAGCAGCCCAAGCCAATCAAACTTTATTGGTTATTGATACAGTTACCAATGGTACTGCTATCATTACTGGGGATCAAGTCAAGCCTTTGCTTACTGACTCTATTGCCGAGAGTGTAGCTACTGAAACAGTAAGTGTGCCGTTACGCAATGGTGACAAATACAACCAGGCATTTCTCGATGCCAGCGATCGCCTTGTCGCCGTTCTCTCTGGTAAAACCGATCCAGGCCCACCCCAAATAACTGACAATGTGCAGGTTGAAGGCACTTACAAGAAAGCAGAAGAAACCAATCAAGGTAACGCTACTGCTTGGGTAGTAGGATTGTTAATTGCTGCCACCGTTATCCCAATGGCAACTTACTATATCTATCAGATAAATCAGCCCTCTTCTAATGGGTAATTGTAGAGTGGGGAGTTAGGAGTTAGGAGTTAGGAGTTTCTAACTTTTAACTTTTAACTCCTCACTCCTAACTTTAATCTTGAACATACTCTCGCCCTGTAACTAAAGCTACCTCAGCCCGGACAAATTCTCTACCTAGATAAGCTGCATGATCTAATTGAGTTACAGGAGGGGGCTGAGTTTCTTCAAAAATCTTCACGCAAAGTTCTTTCGCCGTTCTGGCGCTAAAAACTGTTGTATGAGTTCGTTCTACCTTTTCTCGCGCTGGAATTACCTTTCCCGTTTCGGGATCGACTGCTAAACCGCGATCGTCAATCACATTTGTAAAATGCTTGCCATAAATTAACCCTGCGTCTCGATCTAAGTAAATAATGAAATATCCACCAGGATCGAGGTCAATATGACGCTGGGAAAGTTTATCATCAATTGCGGCTAAATCTTCAACTATTAAATCCATAAGCATTATAAAAAGAAATTTTCTTTTTTCAGGGTTTTTACACTCTATATCAAGTGTAATTCCTATCTTCCTTAGTCTTCTTGATATCTTTCAGATATTTTTGATTCCTTTTTCTCAAGTATTTTTCTCACTAAATGGCAACTCTGCATTAATTGCCTCAATCTGCTGCTGTTCGAGTTGATTCACTTCCTTAATATAGGGAAGTAAAATTTTTCCTAAACGATTATTGTAAAAGCGATGCAGACTGTGATTGGGCATAGCGGGGAAACCGCGCCGTTTTTTGTGACGCCCACCCGCGCCAGGGTCAAAAATTTGGATATTGTTAGCGATCGCCCACTCAATCGGCGCATAATAGCAAGCATCAAAATGTAAGCAATCTATTTCTTGAAAACTCCCCCAATAGCGTCCATAGAGTTTGTCATCTTTAAATAAACAAAAAGACATTCCTAAAGGATGAGAATTATCTTCTTCGCTATATGCGGCAACAAACAAGACTCGATGACGATAATCGGTGTGTAGCTGCTCAAAAAACCTCCGTGTGAGATACTTGCTACCCCACCAGCCAAACTTATCACACGTATCAGCATAGAATTGGTGCATCAAAGGAAACAAAGACTGAGGAATTTCATCGCCACTCAACGGTTGCAATCGTAAACCTGCTTTCTCCACAGCTTTGCGTTCCCGCTTGATATTGCGGCGCTGATTGGCGTTAAACACCTTCAAGTAATCATCAAAAGTTTTAAAACCAGTATTTTCCCAGATATAGCTGTGGTGCAGCCAAGTTGTAAAGCCATGCCGTTCTAACATCGGACGCCATTGGGGATCGACGTAGAGAAAATGACACCCAGAAATCCGATTTTTGGAGCAAAAAGTGTCAATTTCATGCACCATCAGCGCTGTGATTTCATCTTCATCTTCTCCTGGGGCGATTAAGAAGCGATAACCTTCTGCTGGGGTAAATGGTGTCATTCCCAGCAATTTTGGGTAATATTGGACTCCGATGCGATCGGCTAACTCTGCCCATTGGTGATCGAAAATAAATTCACCAGAGCTATGTCCTTTAAGATAAAGTGGCGCAGCAGCAATCAGTGTTCTATCTCGCCACAGTGTCAGGTGATTTGGCAACCAACCAGTTTTAGCCGTAACACTTTGGGAAGTTTCGAGATTGTTCAGCCACTCCCATTCTAAAAATGGCGTTTTGAGTGGCATTGCCAAAGCATTCCAGGCATTTTGAGGTACTTCAGCAATTTTGTTCGTCCAAACGACAGAATAGCGAGGCTTAAGTTGTTCCACCATCTTAGAGGAGTAGGGAGTAGGGAGTAAGGAGCGGGGGAGTAAGAATTTTAGATTTTAGATTTTGGATTTTAGATTGAAATTTAATCCAAAATCTAAAATCCAAAATCCAAAATTGAATTGCCCAATGCCCAATAAATAACTTAACTTAGCGTAATCTAATCTGCTGGTCGTTGCAGGCGATAGTGCAAAAACACCTCTTGCTCAACTGTATGAACTTCTATGAGTTGTAACTTAGGAGCCAAATCAGGTAAAAATCCTTTCCCTTCAACGGGTGTGGGTGCAGTATTACCACCTAAAATCAGCGGACAGACAGTTAGCCATAATTCATCAATTAAGTCTAATTCCACCAAAGAAGCGACTAATTCACCTCCACCCAAGATCGCCAAGCGTGTTATATGTAGAGTGGCTAGATACTTCAAAGCTGCGATAATGTCAATTTCTCGCGTTGGTGTTTCAAAAACCAGAATTTTCTCAAATTCTGGAGGGTACTCCTGTACTTTGATTCCCAGAGTTGAGTGAAGCGTCTGTAAGCGTTCTTTCCACGAAAATTCCCCTGCTGTTGTGGTGAGTAGCCAGCGTCTAACTGGTTGCTTAAAAAAGTGAATTTCCGGATTAAGCTTTGCAGAGTTTGTAATCACTATATGAACTGGTTGCTGAGGCTTCCCTCCTTGCGCCCGGAGTTGCACTAGAGTTGGATCGGTTACAGTAAGTGTTGTTCCATAAGCATCCAGAGTCCTAGCACCGAACAAAACGGCATCAGAGGCAGCAATTTGTTTTTCTAAGTGCACTTTATCAACCCTTGAGCCAAACCGAGCAGGCGATCGCTTAAAATCTGCTATCTTGCCATCTGCACTCATTGCTAAAACAACTGTAGTATGAGGACGATGTTGCAACATTAAATTGATTTGATAGTTTTAATATTTACTTTAGTCGTATGTAGATTTTCAAAAAACCATACCTGCAAGCTACTGTTTGATATTTCACCACTGTATTGATATGCAACACAAATCGCTTCTACATCTAGCATATACGAGTTTTGGTATACCACGTTTCTTTTTGAATTATAGCAATTTGTTATTTTTAAACATTGAAAATAAAATTCTGATAATTTAATAAAATGTCTCATCTAGCTAGTTTAATTGCATATCTTTGGTGTTGTAGATTGCAGGTGCAAAGTGAGACACTTGATGACTAATTCCCGCCAATCTTCCTTCCGTCGAATTTTAGTAACGAGAATATTGTTGCTGTTTGTCCCAGTTTTACTAGTAGGGGAAATTGTTGCCTTGAATAAGGCACGTACTAGTATATTGAGAACTGCACGGCAAAATTTAACAGAAAGCGCCATCAGTAAAGGGGAGAGAATTGGTGATGCGATCGCAATCTTAAAAGCTAATTTGCAGAGTGTAAGCAAAACAACGGTGATTCCATCGGATTCGCCTATACAAGAGCAAGAAATTCTCACACAGTTAAGGCAACAACTTCCAGCTAGTATTGAGTGCATCCAATTAACAAATCTCCAAAGCCACAAAATAATTGCCAGTAGCTGTGAGGATCGAGAAATTGGCGAATTGAGATTACCTTTCCCTAGTGAGGGAATTGATGTCAAAGCAATCTTACCGCCAAAAGCAGGAATGACTGGAAAAAGAAACACACAAAATCAGCAACTGCAACTAGTTTTATCTGCACCAGTCTTTGATAGCCGAAAAAATTCAGTTTACAGCTTAAGTATTCAATCTGCATTATCCCAACAAACCAAAAATCCGCCGGGATCGCTCACGGGCGCTATGGTAGTGATTGCTGAAGATGGCACAATTTTGGCACACCCATTGACAGATTGGGTGGGAACTAACATCAATCAGCACCCTCATGCTTCCCAAATCAAAAGCATAATTAAAAATGCAATTACGGGACAAAACGATTCGATAAATTTATCTTTTACCGAAGGAAAAGAATTAGTCGCTGGTTATACAGCAATTCCAAATCCACTCACTCAACAGCAGCAGCAAAAATGGATAGTTTTAGCTGTTACTAGCGTCGATAATGCGCTTTTTGGTTTAGAGGAAATCAAATTAATTCTGATCGTTTTGACAGTTGGTTTGATTGGCGCAAGTTTGTTAGCATCCTTATATTTAGCTCCTTACTTGGCACGTCCGGTAGAAGAATTACGAGACTATGCTCTCAATATTCACTCCCACCATGCCGCACAACCAGTTCCGCACAATTTTCAAATTCGGGAATTCAATCAACTGGCTCAAGCATTAGACCAAATGGTAGAACGGTTGAAAGCGGGATCGGAAGAATTAGAAATAGCTTGGAAAGAAGCAAAAAGCGCTAACCAAATTAAAAGCCAGTTTTTGGCTACGACTTCCCATGAATTGAGAAACCCATTAAATATTATTATTAACTGTATTCGCCTGGTTGAAGAAGGTTTATGTGATGACCGGGAAGAAGAAATGGAGTTTCTCAAACGTGCCGATGAAACAACGATTCACTTGTTAGGTATTATTAATGATTTACTTGACATTTCTAAAATTGAAGCAGGTAAGCTTTCAGTTGTTTCCACACCAATTGACCTCCGACAACTATTGTTAGAGGTAATTAATTTACAATCAGTTAATGTCCAGCAAAAGGGCTTGCAATTGAAATGTGAGTTAACTTCCAAAGCGATCCCAATTAAGGCAGACGCGGGAAAACTGAAGCAAGTGCTGATTAATGTTATCGGCAACGCCACCAAGTTCACCGACACCGGGAGCATCACCATTGCAACAGAAATCCAATCTATTAATGGTAAATCTCAGGTGATAGTAGCTGTGAAAGATACAGGTATAGGTATCGATCCGACTCAACAGCACAAATTATTTCGCCCCTTTGTAATGGTGAATGGCACTACAACACGCCAGTTTGAAGGTACTGGACTGGGACTAGCGATTTCACGAAACTTAATCGAACTCATGGGAGGTAGCATTACTCTTGAGAGTGCGGGACTTCATCAAGGTACGACATTGAAAATTACCTTACCTTTGATTGATATCTCGCTGTTAGCTATTCCAAATAAAGAAGCAAATGTCGGGGATCTTGGATTCTCCTCTGGGAATGAGCCAGTAAAAGCAAGCCGCTATCCCAGTCTACAGGAGTCTGGGGGAAGTTCCTCTTTGGGGATCAACAAATCTGTAAAAGTAGAGCTAGACAAAGAAAAGCTTCCAAAGTCTCAGTTGCTATTTGGAAATGAGACTTGCGAGATTCGTCTTTCGCCCTTACAAACTATCTTGGTAAGTCTTCCAAAAGGAGGAGTTTGTGCAAATGGGACTTTCAAGACGTAATTTAGTCAAAAGTCGATTTATTCAGATGTAGCACACACCTAATGAATTACCGCAAAATTCTATTTTTGGCGATCGCTTCACCTTGAATTATTCATCAACTCGATCGCTATGGTTTTGACGCTGATTTAGAAGCGTTACTAAATAACCAAGATAAAAGATTAGCAACCGTAGCAGCGCCAAAAGAGAACAGCGCAATAATTGCATCACGAGGTAAAACACCATCTAACCAGCTACCCTGTATTCTCGAAACTGGAAAATCTGGATCTAAACCGATTTGAATCTCTTTAGTTTCTCCATAAAACCGGGCTTCTATGCCTTTTTTGGGGACAATTTGCAGATGGCGTATTTCTTGAATATTTAGAGGAATCTTAGGGTTTTCTCCCATGAGAAACTGATTTTGTTTAATATCTCGTTCCTGTTCTGCCATGCGGATTTTACCTTCCACAATAGTAGAAACTTTTAAATCATCTCTGACATCTTTACCAGTTCTATCTACATCTATAAATTGTAGATTTTCGGTTTTTATCTTTCCTCTAAACCATTGTTCTGATTCATATTTGGGAGTTTTAGCTACAGTAATATCAATACTAGTTTTTTGCATTATCTCTAAGTTAATTTTTTTATTATTTGGGTTGACAATAAACTCTAATGGTACTTGGATGTCTGGCTGATTTGGTAATTTAAAATCTAGTAATTCGTAACCTTCTAGTATAACTTTGATTGGTTGTTCACCTAAATCTAGGTCTAACATATTTGGGTTGATTTTTTGGTTAAAATTAGAGTTAGGTTGCAGAGAAAAAGCCAGTTGATTACGATAAAAGTCATAGCTTAATCCAGTTACTTTTGTATTTGGTTGTAACCGTAGTTCATCAAGGCTGATTTCACTGGTATCTTGAGGATTAGCCGACGCCATAATCCATCTACTCTCGCCGTCTTTAAGTTGGATTTTTAAAGAGTTTAATTTATTAATTTCTGGCCAAGTTTCACTTTGAAAATTTCCTGTGAAAGTTAGGGTTTGTCTGCCTTGATTTTCTAGTTTATTGATGCCGCAAATATCTTGAAGAAAGAGTTTTGATTCTTCTCCGTTATAGACAAAACTCATTTCTTGAGCAATGATATTACCTTCAAATATATGAGTGCCTGGTACAATAGCGGCAAAGGTGAGGAAAGTAAAAAATAAAAGTACCAGCAGCACCAAAAATGAATTTTGATGATTTGAAATTGTTCGTAGTAAGCGCTTTAGCCCGGAAGCACTGACTACAAATAAAGCAGTTAAATTTCTTTTCAGAAAATTCAACCATTGGTGAATATTGATGAAGTTGGAAAAATTTTGTTTGGCTTTTTGCCGAGATGCCATAATTTATTTCAACCAATTTGGGTTATGTTCAAAAACAATTCGCCTTTCGATGCGATCGCTAGGTTCATCTCTTCGATCAATAAAAGCAACGTAGTGCAGTTCATAGCGCCCAGATAGGGCATTGCGACCATCCCAGGTAAAAATAGTTTCACCCTTTTTCGGGTTGGGGCGGGAAGTGCTATAGATTGCTGGTTGACCTTTGGAGAGGATTTCAAAGTTGGTAAATCTCACTCTGTCTTGGGAATAAAAGACAAATTCATACTTACCCGAAGTTTGCCCTAGAATAACTGGAACATACACAGGCTGGGAACCAAGATTATAGAATGCCACAGCGCGAAGGCTGTTAACTGGGATTTTTGCTTGCCTGAGAACGTAAGTATCCCAGCTAAAGCTGAAACGTGAACCATTATTAGACAATAACAAGTCATCCATTTGATAATGATAATTATCTCCCAAAGATTTCACTATTACTTGAGGATTTTTACCTCCATTGATGCGGGGAATTTGCACCGTAAGGGTTTTGTCAAAACTGGTTAAGTTTCGGGTAGCAATAGAAATCAGGTTCAAGCTATTGCCGCTTAATTCTTCTTCTTTGATACCTTCGCAGCGATTGGGTGGTTTACGGTGGATATAATCGGTAGATTTGGGGTTTCCTTCTGGGCAAGAAGCAGCAGCAGGAAGATGGCTGATGCTGAGGATTAATAGGCTGGCAAGAATAATTTTATAATTCATAGTTTATTCAAAGTTAAAGAAACAGAAAAGTGATGAATCACTTGTAGAGACGCGATGAATCGCGTCTATTTCATTTTCCAGGTAGACAGTTGTTTTTGAATTTCAGACATCGGATAAGCCAAATCTCGGCCTTCACCTTTTTTTTGGGCGAAGACAATACCTAAAAGTTGATTTTGCAAATCAATTACAGGACTGCCAGAATAACCGGGTTTGAGTACAGCTTGAGATATTTCTAATTGCTGGTTTTGATAGCTGATTTGTCCTGATTCCATAGACCAAGATTTATCTTCACCTCTTTGAGCAGAATGACCAATAACCCGAATGGGCATTTTCGGGGTGATGGCAGTTGAGGAGATGGGTAAGGGTTGGATATCTTCTGGCAGATTATCGGTAACTTCCAACACAGCTAAATCGATTTGTTCGTCTGTAGTCATTTTGAACAGCTTGGCATCTCGCCGCATTCGCACTCGGTTTGACGGCGGTGAACTGAAAAATTCAACCTGAATATTTTTACCCTGTTCATAGCCATCAAAAATAACATGACGATTAGTGAGGATTAATGTGCGGTTGCCTTCTCGGTGAATGACTACGCCAGTGCCAATCTCTGTTCCCTGGCGTTCCCTGATAGAAAACTCGGCAGTAATGCGTACCACAGAACGCTTAACAGGTACAGTTGGATCATCTTTAGGCAACCATTGGCGATCGTCTTCTACACTACCTAATTTATTCTCTTGCTCCCTCAATAACCGTCTTGCTTCTATATTGTTATTACTGGTATAGACAAACTTGGGATCAATTTTTTCTGCTTTGTCAAACTGGTCAATGGCTTCTTTTAGTTTCCCTTGCAGTAGGAACATTAAACCTAAGCCATTGTGAGCAACAGTATGAGCGCTGGTTAGGATTCCAAAATTATCGTCTGGTAATGTTAGGGCTTTTTGGTAGACGGCAACTGCTGCATCTAATTTCTTCTGATAATACAGGGCAATGCCGAGATTGTAGTAAGCATAAGCATAGTTAGGGTTGAGTTGAATTGCTTTTTGGTAGGCGGCAACTGCTGCATCTAATTTCTTCTGATAATACAGGGCAATGCCGAGATTGTAGTAAGCATAAGCATAGTTAGGGTCGAGTTTAATTGCTTTTTGGTAGGCGGCAACTGCTGCATCTAATTTCTTCTGATAATAAAAGGCATTGCCGAGATTGATGTAAGCATAAGCATAGTTAGGGTTGAGTTGAATTGCTTTTTGGTAAGCGGCAACTGCTGCATCTAATTTCTTCTGATAATAAAAGGCATTGCCGAGATTGATGTAAGCATAAGCATAGTTAGGGTTGAGTTGAATTGCTTTTTGGTAGGCGGCAACTGCTGCATCTAATTTCTTCTGATAATACAGGGCAATGCCGAGATTGTAGTAAGCATAAGCATAGTTAGGGTCGAGTTTAATTGCTTTTTGGTAGGCGGCAACTGCTGCATCTAATTTCTTCTGATAATAAAAGGCATTGCCGAGATTGATGTAAGCATAAGCATAGTTAGGGTTGAGTTGAATTGCTTTTTGGTAGGCGGCAACTGCTGCATCTAATTTCTTCTGATAATACAGGGCAATGCCGAGATTGATGTAAGCATAAGCATAGTTAGGGTTGAGTTGAATTGCTTTTTGGTAGGCGGCAACTGCTGCATCTAATTTCTTCTGCTCACTCAGGGCAATGCCGAGATTGATGTAAGCATAAGCAAAGTTAGGGTTGAGTTGAATTGCTTTTTCGTAGGCGGCAACTGCTGCATCTAATTTCTTCTGCTCACTCAGGGCATTGCCGAGACCATTGTAGGCAGTTGCTAAGTTAGGGTTAAGTTGCAAGGCTTTATGATGAGATGCTAATGCCTCCTCTGATTTCCCTTGAGCATTTAGCACATTCCCTATACCAACGTAAGCTTCGGCGTCATTAGGATTGAGTTGTAATGCTTTCTGGTGAGCTGCTAATGCTTCCTCTAGTTTCCCCTGTCGCCGTAAAGCATTTCCTAAATTGTTATAAGCTTTGCCATTATTGGGTTCAAGTTGCAAAACTTGACGCCAAATTGTCTCTGCTTGGGAATTATTACCCACTGTTTCGGCAGCGTCGCCTTGTTGAAATAGCTGTTCTATATTGTTTTGAGCAACTACAAGCTGGGGTGTGATAGCCAGAGATAGAGTTAAAAATAAAATAGTAAATATACGGTTGTGCATAATCATGCTAATACGTTCTCAGATTTTATCAAGACTCACGAAAAACTCGCCAAAAACCTGATGAATCTTTGAGACATACTCATGAACGAGCTTTTGAATTCCATTAATGAGCCTTTGAACTGCATTAATGAGTCTTTGATACTCGCGGACGAGTCTTTAATACTCGCAGACGAGTCTTTAATACTCGCCGACGAGTCTTTGATACTCGCCGACGAGTCTTTAATACTCGTGAATGAGTCTTTGATACTCGTGGACGAGTCTTTAATACTCGTGGACGAGTCTTTGATACTCGTGAATGAGTCTTTGATACTCGTGAATGAGTCTTTGAACTCCGTTGATGAATCTCAGAGCTTCGTGGATTGTAGTATAAAGGTCTAATTTGGAAAACTTTGGATAAGTTTTATTTAACGGAAAATTACAGTTGAGAGCAGTTGTTAAGAAAAACAGGTTTGCCGCCTTGCTCAAGAGATACTGTTAGTGCAGCAAGAATTTCTACTAACTGTGTGCCTACCCAGCCAGACGAAATCTCTGAGGGAGTATTGTTGAGAATAGAGACAACAAAGGAGGAGCAAACCCGCCCCAATGGTTCGCCTGTTTCTAATTCCAGCACCACCTGCCTTTGATTTACTGGAATAAATTGATTGCCTTGCTGTTCAAACTCACCATGTAGCAGGGTTAGGGGTGATGATATTGACATTTCATCAAAAATCAAGCTACCAAGGCTACCTACAATCCCCAGCCGTCGCTGTTTATCAGGATTCAGCCAGCACAAATGAATATAAGCTTGAAAGCCATCTGGGTATGTCAGTGTTACCCATACTAAATCAGCCAAACCTTGAGGCAGAGGAGAATTTGTATCTTTCTTTCCCTCTGCTTCCCTGCTTTCCGGCTCCCCTGCTCCCTGTAGCCACACTGTACCCGTTGCTTGTACTTGCACAGGAATTTGACCCAGCCAAGCGTTAAAGATAGCAATATCGTGAATAGCTAAGTCCCACAGTGCATCAACATCTTGCCGGACAGGCCCTAAATGCGTGCGGGTGGCGTAGCCATAGCGTAAATCACCTAATTTACCCGCTTGTACTACAGTTTTTCCTCGCTCAACTGCTGGGTGAAATAAATAAGTATGGTCAACCGTTAGTATTAAATGATGCTGCTCTGCCAACTGGCAAAGTTCCCGACATTCTGCTAGGTTGAGAGTTAGGGGTTTTTCTGCCAAAACATGGTATCCCTGTTGGAGAGCGTCTTTAATTAAAGCATAGTGGGTAGTAGCTGGAGTGGCGATCGCCACTCCTGTCAACCCTGGCACTGTCTTTAAATCCTGCCATTGGGTTGTTAATAATACATTTTTTTCTAAATTAAACTGCTGTTTAACCGCCGCTAATCGTTCTGGATGAGGGTCTACTACAGCAACTACATTTACTTGAGGATGTGCTAAGAAATTCCGTAGCAGATGCACTCCCCAACGCCCAACTCCGATAACAGCAATATTAATTTTATTTGTCATTAGTTATTAGTCATTTGTCATTTGTCATTTGTCATTAGTTATTTGTATACAAAGGACGAGGGACAAATTACCACTGACAATCAACTGATTATCGACTAATCACCCTTCTTTTTAGCTCAGGGTATTTGCGGTTTAGGTATTGCTAAAAAAGCTACTTTAGCTGCGGCTTGTTCGGCGGTTTTGATCGATCGCCCCTTACCAACTCCTAGTTTGTTTCCGTGCAGCCACACTTCAGCCAGGAAACGTTCTTGATTGCGATGCGGTTGAGTGATTTCCACAACCCGATACTCTGGTAAAACTTTAAATTGCGCCTGAGTCCATTCTTGGAGAGCAGCTTTGTAATTAAGTCTGGCAGGATCGAGGCGAATCTCTGTGGCTAGTTGGTGGAAGTGAGGATCTAGCCAAGAGCGAATCAATTCCAGATTTTGAGTACTTAAGTAAAGCGCACCCAAAACTGCTTCAAAAGCATCTGCCAGTCGTGACTCTAGACCAACTTTATCGGCGGTAGCACTGCCAGCGACTAGTAAGTATAACTCCAAACCATAAACTCTGGCCAATTGGGCGAGAATGCGATCGCTTACCAATACCGAACGAATTGCTGCAAAATCCCCTACTGGACAATCAGGATAATTTTCCCATAACACAACAGCCGACACCAGCCGCACCACTGCATCGCCAACAAACTCTAGCTGTTCATAATTTGCCGAATCAGAGACAGTGGGATGAGTTAGCGCTAAATCCAGCAGTTCCCACTTTATAGGTGCTTCTAGCGATAAACCAAATTTTTGGACTAAACTTTCAAGTTGCCGTTGACGGCGTGGATAGGCAAGGGGCATTACATGATAAGGGGAAGGGGGCAGGGGGAGCAGGGGAAGGTAACTAGCTATCTATATTTAATTTATATTCCTAAAGTTCTTGGACTATTACTCTAACAACTTTTTGTTACTTCTCTCTATCTAGCTTCTCTTGGATAGCTTGACGGCAAAATTCAGGAGGATCGTCTTTAGCTTTGACTTCTTGCTTCATTTCCTTGGTGACACGAAAATTCAATTGTTCTGTTAATTCCTTGCTTGGTTGGTTTCCAAAATTTTCAGGTTTACCCTTAGCTTTAGCCATTTATATAGAAACGTAAATATAGCTTGAAGTCGATGTTAACAACGGAATAGAGTTTAATTCGGTGGTGTTCGTGTCTTGCAAACTAGTTCACCACCGATTTCCACTTTTACAAGAGGTAACTCTATTTTATGTTTACGCGCACAGAATTAGAAGTTAAAAGCTTGAGAGCGTTACGCGATTTATGTCTGATACAGTACGGCATCCAAGCAATAGGAAACCCTGCCGATAAGGCATCCTACATTAATGCACTCCTGACCTTCCCTGTTATAGCCTGCAAGCAAGTGTCAGAAAATAAAGGATTGAAGCCTCCTATGCTTTCTCAAGTAGAAGCGCTAGAAGCGACACTAGAAGCTATGGGAACACCGACACCAGAGCAGTCAGCATTGCTCAAGGTGACGATGGAGGGAAGGAAGTTAGAGTACCCTGCACGTTACAGTCAAGAGAAACTGTTTGGACTCTATCGGGTTAAATGGCATTTGGATACAGCATTAGAGATATTGGGAATGCTTTAAATGCTTTAGATGATGAATTAGCGATGTCTACGACGAGCTTCTCTACGAGACGCTACGCGTAGCAAGATCCCAAAGGGTACGCTTACGCACAAAACCCGTACAAAAAATAATAGAGTACAAACCGTGAAAGGTTCATACTCCATTAAAGGGGAGAGAGCAGGACATAAGCCGGGTTCTGTTCTCTTGCGAGGGCAGTTATCTATCTGGGACGTTTGTTACCAAACGCCTCAAGCGGCTCTCATTGAGCGGAACTGGTAAAAGACCAACCGTAGTTCCTATCGCCTTGCTCCCAACCGGGGTTTACCGAGCCAGCACCTCTCGATACTGCTGGTGCGCTCTTACCGCACCTTTGCACCCTTACCAAATTTAGTTAGGAGTTATGAGTTAAGAGTTAAGAGTTAATAATTAATAATTCCTAACTCCTAACTCCTAACTTCTAATTCCTAACTTTTTTGGCGGTATCTTTCTGTGGCACTATCCTCACGATCGCTCGCACTGGACGTTATCCAGCAAGTTTGGTCTTTCGGGAGTCCGGACTTTCCTCAAACCAGTAACTATGACCGATCTGCAACCGCCTGCGCCTACTCTCTCCTTAAATCCAGTGTACCCGGTTAACACAAGGGGTTGACAGGTTATTACTTTTTTTTATTCCAGGGTAGAGCGTAAGTCCAAGGTAGTTTCCTGACTGTGAAAGGACAATTGATAATGCTAATGGGAGGAAAATCACGACCTGGAGCTAGACCTAGACGCACTTCAGATATCCTCAACACTAATTGCAGAGAAAAATCCAACTCTTTTTTTCTGTTAATAAAATCGTTGTACAACTTTTTTTGCCCTTTTTGTAGCCCATTGATATCAATTAATGGTTTTTTTGCTAAATAGGTTCCAGCTACTTGATCGCGCTGGAAAACATCTTCTGCTGTCACTGTTTCAGAAAGTGTTTTCTTGGGAGCAATCAGGCTAGGACTTTGGGGTACTGCTAAGTCGCGGGTTAAGTCTGGTGATTTCCGAATTACGCGGCGCGATTGCTTACTATGTTCAACAACTAAAGAACTATTGTCCCAGTCAACGTATACGGCAACATTATCTGATTTATTTTCAATGCTAATTCCTAAATCTTTCAAATCGTCAATTGGGTATGAAGATTTGAGTTTAAAGGAAATTCCAATTTTATCGTCGAGATTTTGTTCTTTGAGTTGTTCGTCAACGGTTCCTTTTTTAAACTCAAATTTTACTTGGTCATCGATGGATTCAATCATGCGGTTGAAAACATAAGAGACACCGATAATATAAATCGTCAAAACTACTAAATTTTGGTCGCTACTCCTCATAACTCAAAAATCTTAACTCCCGGTGCTAATGAATATATATTTGACTCATCGCTAATCTACAATTTTTAATTGCGCTTGATTTCTACAGAATTTTGCAGCCACCCTCTTCGCCAAAAAAAGAATAGCAAACTAAATGCGATCGCTAACATCAATGCCCAGCAAAGTGGATAGCCCCAATACCAATTCAATTCAGGCATATTATATGGTGATTTCTCAGTATTGAAATTCATACCATATATTCCGGCCACAAAAGTCAGGGGAATAAAGATCGTTGAAACTATCGTTAGCACCTTCATGATTTCATTCATTTTATTACTTACTGCCGAAAGGTACACATCCATTAATCCAGATGATAGTTCTCGGTAAGTTTCTACCATATCCATCACTTGCACTGTATGGTCATAACAATCTCGCAGGTAGATTCGCACTTCTTCAGAAATCAAATCGGGAGCATCTCGAATTAAGGAATTAATTGCATCCCGCTGGGGCCAGATAGCACGACGTAGTTGCAGTAATTCTCGTCTAATTTGATAAATATTTTGCAGTGTTTGGGGAGTAGGTTTAACTATTACTTCCTCCTCTAATTCTTCGATTCGTTCGCCATAAAGCTCTAGCACTGGGAAAAAGCCATCAATAATTGCATCTAATAAAGCATAAGCTAAATAATCTGCTCCCTGTTTACGGATGATACCTTTGTTTTTTTCAATTCGCGATCGCACCGCTTCAAAGCAATCATGTTCTGGTTCCTCTTGTACTGTCAGTAGATAATTTTTTCCTAATATCAAACTCACTTGTTCGCTATAAAAACCACATGTTCTTTCCTTTGGTACTACCATCCGGGCAATGAAAAGTAATTGATCTTCATAATCCTCTGTTTTAGGACGCTCCGGTACATTAACTACATCTTCTAAAACTAGAGGATGTAACTTAAAAATGTTACCCAATCGTTGTAATATATCTTGACTACCTAAACCTTGTACATCTACCCAAGAAACCGATTCCGATTCCAGATAAGAGACACACTCCTCTGGAGTTTCTATTTGTTCGCGAATGAAATTGGTTTGGTTATAGTCAATCAAAAAAATTATTGGTGGTGGAGCATCTGCATCAATAAAAATGGTTCCAGGTATAGTCCCTGGTTGGTGATGGAACTCGTCTTCATATAGCTTGGTGAGTATTTTAGGAAGGCGACGTAATTTTCGTGCCATGCAATATTACCTAATAGTCATTTGTCATTGCTCATTGGTCATTTGTCATTTTTCATTAGTAAATAACAAAGGACATAAAAATAACTTACATAACTTAGACGTTATTTTGCAAAAATTAATATAAAGAGGTCATCACCCAGATTTTATCTGACGAATTACGAATTGGTATAACATATTGCCTTTGAATCAGCAATGCTACAAAAAACAGTTTGCCTTGGCAAGACAAACTGTTTAAAAAATATTTATCTGGGTCAGCAGAAATTAGAACATACCCATGCCGCCCATGCCACCCATACCGCCCATACCGCCCATACCGCCCATACCGCCCATATCAGGGGCAGGAGCAGCGGATTTCTTCTCTGGCTTTTCAACAACGATCGCTTCGGTGGTTAAGACCAAACCAGCAATGGAACCAGCGTTTTGCAAGGCTGAACGCACAACTTTGGCAGGGTCGATAATACCAGCAGCAATCAAGTCTTCAAATTCGCCAGTAGCGGCGTTGTAACCAATGTTGAAGTCGCTATCCCGGACTTTCGAGACAATTACAGAACCTTCAGCACCAGCGTTGTCTGCTATTTGGCGCAAGGGGGCTTCTAGCGCTCGTTCGACAATATCAGCCCCAATTCTTTCTTCGTCATTTTCTAGGGTGTTTTTAATCGCTTGTACTGCCTTAGCTAAGTGAATTAAGGTTGTTCCACCACCAGGAACAATACCTTCTTCCACAGCAGCTTTAGTAGCGTTGAGCGCATCCTCAATCCGCAGCTTACGGTCTTTGAGTTCGGTTTCGGTTGCCGCACCCACTTTAATCACTGCCACGCCGCCAGCGAGCTTGGCGATGCGTTCTTGCAGTTTTTCGCGATCGTACTCAGAATCAGTTTCTTCTAACTGTCTGCGAATTTGACCAATCCGCTTTTGTACCTCTGGCTTGGTGACACTACCAGCAACAATTGTGGTGTTTTCTTTGTCAATGGTGATTTTGCGGGCAGTTCCCAACGCTTCTAAAGCAGCCGTATCCAAGCTTAAACCGATTTCTTCAGAAATCAACTGTCCATCGGTGAGAATCGCAATATCTTCTAACAAAGCTTTGCGGCGATCGCCAAACCCAGGCGCTTTAATTCCAGCTACGGCTAGTACACCGCGCGCTTTGTTCACCACCAAAGTTGCCAAAGCATCACCTTCGACATCTTCAGCGATAATTAGCAAAGGCTGACCAGAACGGGCAACTTTTTCTAAAATTGGCACTAAATCTTGGATGCTGCTGATTTTTTTATCTGTCACCAAGATTCGGGCGTTTTCAAATTCGACGATTTGCCGTTCGTTGTTGGTGACGAAGTAGGGAGAAATATAACCCCTGTCAATCTGCATCCCCTCAACTACTTCTAGTTCAGTTGTCAGGGATTTAGATTCTTCAACGGTAATTACACCATCTTTGGTGACTTTTTCCATTGCTTGAGCTAACATTTGACCAACTTCTTCATCGTTACCAGCAGAAACAGTGGCAACTTGAGCGATCGCACTTCCTTCTACTGGCTTGGCTATTTTGGCAATTTCTTCTACCAATGCCTCAATAGTTTTGTCGATCCCGCGTCTCAAGCTCACAGGGTTACTACCTGCCGCAACGTTCTTCAAACCTTCTCTAATTAAGGCTTGTGCTAAAACTGTGGCGGTGGTTGTCCCATCTCCAGCGACATCTTTAGTTTTTGAGGCCACTTCCTGGATGAGTCTTGCACCAGTATTTTCCAAAGGATCTTCTAATTCAATTTCCTTGGCAACAGTGATACCATCGTTGACAATTTGAGGTGCGCCAAATTTTTTCTCTAAAAGGACATTGCGACCTTTGGGCCCCAAGGTGATTTTTACGGCATCGGCAAGGGCGTTAACACCCCTTTCTAGAGATCGCCGCGATTCCTCGTCAAATGCAATAATTTTCGCCATGTTTGATTTCTCCAGCGCTTCCATTAGACAATTTAGCACTCACAGCGCCAGAGTGCTAATCTCTCAAGCGGCTCAAGTTACAAATGGAAATAAAAAAATTGATTAATATACAGGTGATGCTCATATTAGATACTGGCAGTAATGCTTGAATTGGGAGATGAATCTAGACAACTCCCTTAAGTCCCTTGGTATTGCCGACCCTAGCGGCACCGGCTGGTTGGCAGTAGTATTTACGTTCCTCTTGGCTTGGCTTGTAACTTGGCGTTTAATTCCGACAGTACGCAAATTCGCCTTGCGGGTAGGTTGGGCTGACCAACCCAACGCACGGCGACTCAACCGAGAACCTTTACCCAATGCCGGGGGGCTGGCTATCTACGCGGGCGTGATTGCCGCGCTGGTATTAGCTAGCCTTTTACGACCGATCGAACTCCAAAACGTATTGGCTCAGGTGCTCACTATTCTGTTGGGGGGTTCGATATTAGTCCTGGTGGGCTTTATTGACGATCAGTTTGGCTTACCGCCCTCTGTGCGATTGTGGGCGCAAATTGTCACGGCACTTTTGCTGGTAGCTAATGGTATCAGTGTCAAAGTCCTGTTTGGCACTCCCATCGATTCACTTCTGTCCATGTTGCTAACAGTACTATGGGTAGTAGGGATTACCAACGCCATCAATTTGATGGATGGTATGGATGGCTTGGCAGGAGGAATTAGCTTTATAACCGCTATGAGTTTATTGGGCGTTGCAGCTCAATTTAACAATCGTGCTGCGGCAATCTTAGTCCTCGCAGCTTTGGGAGGTGCTGCACTAGGATTTTTGCGCCATAATTTCCATCCATCACGAATTATTATGGGTGATGCCGGAGCATACTTTTTTGGTTATGTGTTGGCAGCAACTAGTATTTTAGGGAAACTGCAACAAAACACAATTTATGCGCTAATTCCCACGGTTTTATTTCTATTATTACCGGTGCTAGATACCACTCAAGTATTTGTGCGGCGGCTACTAGCAGGAAATAACCCTCTGAGTACTCCTGGCAAAGACCACCTGCACCACCGCTTACTTGCTTGGGGACTCTCCCAGCGCCATGCTGCGTTTACCCTTTGGTCAATTACCTTAGTTTTCAACTTGCTAGCGATGAGAATACAAGGTATGAGTTTGGCTGTGATGCTGACAACCGCCAGTAGTATTATCCTACTTTTGGGCTTTACAGTCTGGCAAAGGATACGCCAACAGCCTTAGTTGCTTGTAGGGTCGGCATTGCAGTGCTAGCCCTACTATGTTTATTCAATTCACCAAAAATTCAAGCTTGAGTTAAATTGTCTTGCAGCCAAACAACTAAATCTCCTTCTGTGGAAAAATCCAACAGTGCCTCGGCTAGATTTTCAAGCTGTTCGATAGATAACTGGCTGATGCGCTCTGACAATTGCGGATTCAAATTACCAATGCGTCGTCGTAACTGGCGCATGACTAGCTCTAGAGTTGTTTCCTGCTTGAGTTCCTCATAAAGTCTAGTCGTTTTGATATCAAAATCACCGAGTCCAAACATTTTTACCAACTCCTGACGACTGATACGCGGTAGTTTGTAAACTACAATTGTTTCTATTAAATCTATCACTTTTTTTTGAAGTGCTTTATCGCTCAGTTCCGAACGTGTCTTTGTAATCAAACTTTTGACTAATATGGGAGTTTGTTTTTTATTTACAACTACTAATTTGATAATACCAACTCCTAAGGAATATTCAGTTACTTCTCCAAGCTCGTTTAAATATAGCCTCGTTACAAGTTGGCTTTCGAGTAAGACTCGATACGGTTGGACTTGTGTTGGTTCAAGGCTGCGGCGAGGGAATATAACTACCGATCGCCAATCTGAAGTAGGTGCGTAAAGTCGTAAATACAGAAATATTTCTGAAAATAAACGAGCATAAAATTCATTATCTTTTTGAAATTGAACCTCTACAAAATAAATCGGCTGATGATTAGTGTCAGCAACAGGAAGAAAGACCCCATCAATGCGAAATGCTGTTTGCTTTAATTCTACTGAAGCGAAATTATATGCATTTGCTTCTGATGGTTGCAGATTAATTAATTCAAAAAAAGCACTGGGAAAAGTTTGAAATAAACGATAAAAAATAGAGTCTGTTTTCATAACTAATCTGTCAAATTTTATTTAATAAGTTCGTAGTTGGCGCTTTAGCGCCAACTACGAAAAATCGCTACCCTTCAACTATTTAGGCCATTACCATACCGCCATCGACGTTAAAGACTTGTCCAGTGATGTAGGCGGCGGCGGGATCGGCGGCGAGGAAGCGCACCATTCCTGCGACTTCTTCGGGTTGACCGAAGCGACCGAGTGGAATGTATTTCAGAATATCTTCGGGGTTGTTGAGATCGCTGGTCATGTCGGTGGTGATGAATCCAGGAGCGACGGCGTTAACGGTAATGCCACGAGTAGCGAGTTCTTTGGCAACGCTTTTGGTGAAACCGATTACACCTGCTTTGGCGGCGCTGTAGTTTGACTGACCTGGGTTGCCCATTTGCCCAGCCACAGAGGTAATGTTGATAATCCGCCCCGATCGCTGCTTCAGCATAATTTTACTGGCGGCGCGTGTACATAAGAAAACACCAGTGAGATTTAGGTCTATCACAGCTTGCCAATCTTCTGGCTTCAAACGCAAAAGCAGTGTGTCGCGGGTAATTCCTGCATTGTTGACCAAAATATCCACACGCTTAAACTTTTCTATGACGGTGTTAACGAGTGTATCTACTTGATCGCTTTTAGAAACGTCAGCTTGGATAGCGATCGCCTGACCTCCTGCTGCTGTAATTTCTGTTACAACTGCTTCAGCCGCAGCACTAGAACTGGCATAATTAACAACTGCGATCGCTCCTTGTGAAGCTAATTCAATTGCGATCGCTCGGCCAATTCCTCTTGATGCACCTGTGACAATTGCGACTTTATCTTGTAATAGCGTCATTTAATGTTCCTCAATCTTAGAAATACCGCGCTAATTATCTTATGGCGATTTCGGGAACATCTGAATATTGTCTGGATAATATCTAACTCTTGCGGGGTGATAATCTTGCTGTCATGCTGCAAGTTAGATAGCTAATAGATAAAGTTATATAGGACTCATATTTGATTTCTGAAAAAACTCAGTACACCTTTATTTCTATCTTCCCAGTCCCCAGTCCCCGATCTTTACGAGTAATCAGGAATCAAATAGGATTGCTATACGTCGTATTTAGCTAGATATAGCTATGCTGAATCAGACGCGCTAAAACAAGATCCTCACCTTCATAAAAGTTATCGAGAAGCTGCGATTTGCAATTCTCACAAATCAAATAAGATTCCTATATAACTCGAATAACAATAATTAACGTTTTACTCTGATTAAATATCTATAGTTACTTCTCTGTAAATAGATGAATAACTATAACTAATATATTTGCCTGACTAGATAGACTAGAAAGTGTTGCATCTACAGCCTTCGTAGACATCACTCTTGTGAAAGGCTCTATAATGATTTGGTCGATCGTGATAGGTTGAAATACATATTTAACACAGATGCACAACCTAACATAATATACGGATTTTATTATAATTATTTAAGATTTTTGGCTGCGAATCATTCTAATATTAACTAATCTAATCTTTTACTAACAAAAACCCATGAACCTATACCGATTTTATTTTATAAGAACTACTATTGAAACAAACAATTGAAAATCGGTGTGTGTCACATGGCAACGAAAAAGCAATTTAACAGTTTTGAAGATATGCTGTCTGCTTCTGATGTACCTGTATTAGTAGATTTTTATGCTGACTGGTGCGGCCCTTGTCAGATGATGGTGCCAATTTTAGAGCAAGTCAATGCCCAACTTAAGGATCGCTTAAGGATTGTCAAAATCGACACGGAAAAATACACAGATTTGGCTACTGAGTATAAAATTGCTTCTCTTCCAACCTTAGTACTGTTTAAGCAGGGTCAGCCTGTGGAGCGGATAGAGGGAGTGATGCAAGCACCGCAATTGGTGCAATATCTACAAACAAAGATTTAAGCTTACACTTAGAATTTTGATTTAAGTTCTTAGAGGCGCGAAATATCGCGTCTCTTTCAATAGATAGAGAATAATCTCCGTCCATATTAATCAAATCACTGTTTGGTTGAACTTCTAAAAGCCATAAGATTCCTATTTGATTGCGTGAAAAAACTCTGTATAACTAAGGCTGATTCCCTACTCTCTGCCTCTGGCGCTTACGCTGTACTTTGAGGATCGCGTAAGTAGGTTTCAAAAATAAAATCGGATTGCGATAAAACCTTAAGTAAATGTTAAGCATATTTACTTATATGTCTAGAGAAAGTAGTTTAGAAATTGAGAAGACTATATTGTATAGATATAACAAAGTATATTGACAAGTAAGACCATATATGAGTAGAAAGCAACAAAGACCTGACAAAGCCTATATTTGGGCGAATATTGATTTTGATAAGGTTAAAAATAGAATAGATGGGGTGACTTGCCAGATTGAGCGGGTTATACAAAAGCACCACCTTTCAAATCAAACTGCTAAATCAGGTAAAAGAAATAATTAGGTTATCTGTGGGGCGATATCGACGATGAGTTACACCTACACAGTTTATTTTTAATGTAGCCTGTACTTCGCCCATTCGGTAAGCTACTTCGACTGCGCTCAGTACAAGTCAGTCACCAACGTAGACATCAGATTAGTTTTGCACAACAAATTTTGGGCAATGGGACTATATTTTTGTCAAAAACCAAACAATATTATTCAATAAACATCCACCGAATTTCTACGTATTTATTAGTCATTATTTTATCTTCAACACTTTTTTTAAAGATGTGACTAATGGATAGCCAAAGCATCGGGGTGAGGTTCTTTATTGTTGATTTATGCTGCAAGAGGTCTACTGTGAATTTTGTTATCCAATCTCAAAATCCCCCAATTTCTTAGGGGATTTTGACTGCTTAATCTCAATCTCTTAAAATGTAAAAGTAGTCCGAAGTACGCCTACAGTCGTAGTCTCATTATTGCTGTTACCTTCTGGGTTAAATAGAACAAACGCACCAGGGGTAATGCTGATATTATCGCTAACTTGAAGGCGGTAATAGGCTTCCAAATGGTAAGGAGTCGCCCGATTCTCGCCTGTGGGAGTAAGTTGAGCAGAACCACCAGTATCGCTACGGAAAAGCGGCTGACCAAAAAGAATCCCGGCTGTGTTTCCTGACTTGAATAAATCTTTAAAGTGAATTCCCGCCATCCAACTTGTAAAGGTGGTGGAAGCATCCACGCTATTTGAAGCAGCATCAACAAATATTGCTGCACCGTAGCCAGATAAGGCTATCTTGGGAGACAATCGCCATGTTACCGTACCGCCAACAGAGTTGAGTGTGAGCGGTGTTCCAACTGCAACTCCTGATAAAGCACCGATATCACTACTAACTAATCCTGTAGCCAAAATATTGATTTCGTGATAACTGTGGGCATAGTTTAAACCAATATCAAAAGCAGGACTTGGCTTGAAGGTTAACTGTGTGGCAATAATACTACTACCACTAAATAAACCTGCTCCCAAAGGTGTAGTAGAAACTCCTGGTACTGCTTCAGCCGCAGATTTTTCCGGTAAATTGGCATTTACACTGCCGTATAAAGCTCTTAAATCAAAATTTGGCGAAATGTTAAAAATAAATCCCGCCGCCGATGCTAAACCAGTACCCGAAGTTCCACCAGAAACCCGTAGTACAGGATTCAAGTTGCCAAAACGAGATATTGACTCTTGTCCTTCACCATAAAAAGGCGTAATTGTTGGGAAAGCATCTGATGTCTCTGCCGCAGTTCCCGCAAACAAGGTTAATTTATTAGCCACGGGAAAGACATACAGCAATTTGTAAACCTGAACGCTGTTTGCGCCAACGCCCGACAAAGTATTGACATTTATCCCCGGAAATTGCGGCTCAAAACTGGTACGAGCGCTACTTGCACTCAAAAGTGGCGAAGCTAATCCTAAACCTTGTTGCAGGCTACCCTCTCCAGTGGCTCCACCCAAAAAATTATAGGCTTGCAATCCAGTAATTAATGAATCTTTACCAGTAAAGCTAGTGGTGAGATTTAACCGTACTCTATTGACTAAGATGATGTTCGGATCACTATCATTAGGAGCGCCACCGCTAGCACCAACACCAGCAATAATTACCTCACCATTGAGTTTGGTCGTAGTAGAAAACTGATTTGCTTCTAGTTCTGCTGTGCGAGCTTCTACAGCATCTACTCGACCCCGCAATGTTGCCAATTCCGCCGCAAATTGTTCTTGTAGTTTCTGCAATGTGGCTAAATCTTCTTTTTTGACCAAATCACCAGTTGCAGTCGCAATCAGTTCATTTATTCGCTCTAAACAAGCATTTAAGCCAGCAGCAAATTCATAGCGAGTCATCGCCCGATTACCGCGATAGGTTTGATTGGGATAACCTGCAATACAACCATAGCGCTCGACTAAAGATTGGAGTGCCTGAAAAGCCCAATCATTCGGCTGTACATCAGACAATTGTGATACGGATGTTACTTGTGCAAGTTTGTATGAGGTTGGAGATGAACTTGCAGGTTGTGGTGTGATTGGCTGCCATAAGTTAACAGCAGAATCTATTCCTAAATCTTGAATTTTTTGCTGTTCATTGACTGAGGGTAAGTTTTTTTGGCTCTCATTAGCTATCAGCAATTTACTGGAGATATTATTTGCTAAATCGCTTTGATGAGAATAATTATTTTCATAGCTGCCGTCATTTTGATTAACAGCTACGTTTTTATCTGCAATTTTTAAACTAGGAAGGGCTTGCACAGGTGATAACCCGACAATTAAACATAAAAATCCCATCCCACTAGCAAAAGCTAGTAGATATTTTGCCATCATGACTCCCAACACCTATAAAATAGTGGAAAAATTCATTGCGATTTTAAAATGGATTGATAAGTAAATTTAAAGTAGATTTAGCAAGAGAGTCTTGTCAACTTTAAATTTTGGATATCAGGATTTTTTCTGAATTAACTTATCAAAACGTCAGCTTATATCGCAGGTATTAAATTCTAGTAAATACTATTTTCGGAAAGAATTAACAAAACATCATATTGATAGTTTCTATAATTACGATAGCAATCCCAAATGATTTTTGAACAACGCATTGCGTAAAATGCTTGATTCATAAGCCTTATAAATTTTCTCTGTTCAAATATAAAAAATAATTGCTATATTGACAAAAGAATAATTTCCATAAGTCTGATTTTGTGATATATGAATATAGGTATTGAGCCGAGGATTTCGGCTCAATACCTAATAAAGAATAATTGACTCAAAAAAATCAAGAGGCTGCGATCGCTGCTAAATTTGGGTGTAGGCTAAGATTCAGCAAGAAAACAGCATATTGTAGTTCACGATTTCTCTGATTGAGATATTTCAAGTATTCAATCCCACCAATAGGCAACAACCACCGCATCACAATCTTGGTGAACATCCTCACCCCATAACGCCCCTTCCAATCTAGTTCTCAGTCGGCGCTTCAGGCGGAAACCATAATCTTCATTCGTGCCATCACTTACCTCTACTGAATCAGCTCGCCATTTTTTGCCCAAGTCTAGAAGCTCAGACACTTTTGTATCTTGGTTCTCTGTCAGAATGTACAGTGTATCGGCAGGATAGGCAACGAAATGAATGATGCTGGTTTCAGGCATGGGACGATAGTTTGCCATTGCAAGTAGGGTATCGACCATACCACCAAAGCTTAAACCGTTTTCATCTGGTGCAAAGATTGGTTTTGTGAATAGAAAGCTTGACCATAAATTTCTGTGGTTGGAAAGGTCAGTAATCACTTCTTTGCCATCAAACTCATTGAACCGACGCTGCCAAACCAAGCCAGCGAAGAGTTCTTGGGGAGAATAGGATTCCGCAATCGATTGGATTTTGCCTAAATCAAGCATCACATTTACGGTAAGTAATATTTTTAACAAAACATTTGTAACTACCCTTGCAGTTTATTTACCCAGTGCCTGCTATTCTTATAGTTACTTCGGTCTGTCATAGCAGATAGATTATCCTCGATAATGTTTTATTTGTGAGCGCTCATATACCATCGTGGTAATGTGGGTGCTTTTACTTTATCAACAAAGGCAGAAGGCAGAAGGAATATTGCCCTCTGCCTCCTGCCTTCTTCTGGTGATGTCTGGTGTTTGGTACACTAAGCTGATAATGAAGCTTTGACTTGACCAAAACGGCGATCGCGATTTTGATAGCTCAACAAAGCTTGATGAAATGCTTCTCGATTAAAATCTGGCCAAAGAATATCGGTGAAATACATCTCTGTATACGCCATTTGCCACAAGAGGAAATTACTCAATCGCATCTCACCACTGGTACGAATCAGCAAATCGGGTTCTGGAGTGTCTGCTGTGTAGAGATGTTGTTCTACAAGACTTTCATTCACTTCTTGGGCGCTAAGTTCGCCCTGTTGCACGAGTTGAGCTACTTGACGACAAACTCTGGTAATTTCGTTGCGGCTACCGTAATTGACTGCAATAGTAAAGTGGATTGCTTGATTGTTCAATGTCTCTGTCATTGAACGTTCCATTTCCATTTGTAGAGACTTGGGTAAAGCCGATAAATCTCCAATAAACGAGATACGTACTCCTTCTTGATGCATCTGAGCCAACTCGCGGCGTAGTAATCGCTCAAACAAATGCATTAGAAAATCCACTTCTTCAACAGGACGCTGCCAATTTTCTGTGGAGAAAGCGTAGGCTGTCAACGCTTTGATTCCCCAATCTTTGCAGCAACGCAATAGTTCTTTGAGCGTTCTTGCTCCTTGGCGATGTCCAGCAATGCGCGGTAATCCTCGACTGGTTGCCCATCGGCCGTTACCATCCATGATGACGGCGATATGTTGGGGGATTTTTTGGGGATTTAAATCTATGGGTAATTTTGATTTGTTATTTGTCATTTGTCACTTGTCCTTTGTCTTTTGTCATTTGTCTTTTGTTTTTACTAATGAGTAGTTTCAAATAAATTTTGTAAGTACTCTGGTGTGAGGGTGTTGTTCCAACTCCACAAGCGATGCATTGTGTAGGTGAAGGTAAATAGGAGAGTTATTTTGTTGGTTAATGACCAAGCATTCCAGTTGAGTGTACCCATCATCCGGCGAAGAGTACGCATGAGGTTGTTACGCTGATAGTTTAGCGATCGCGTTTTAATCAGGGTGCGTCCAATTCGCATCAACCCAGTATCAGGGAAAGCCCAGACTCCAAACCCCCAGAATTTGGTCATGTGGTTGATTTCATCCTGCGCTAGTTCCTCTAGAACATCTTGGAGTGCGCCTGTGGTGTGAGCCATCAACCAAATATAAAGACAAGTTGCACCGTATTCTGTGGCAATGCGGTGTAAACCGTGGCGATATAAGTCTTCGTGAGGATCATCTGTAGGGAGATAGCTTCTAACAGTACGAAGTTTTGGGGTAATTTTCTCGCCTGTTAATTGGGTGTAGACTTTGATTAATGCGGGTGTGTGCTGACGTTCTTCCTTTTCCCACAAACCAAGTTCTAGCAATTCGCCATCTTTACCGACAGTTCCACCAACAAACCGAGCCATCTGAGGATGCAATTTTTCCAAATACTGCCGACTGGTTTGGGTATAACCGCGAATGGGTGCTTCTGTATCCATCGCACCGATCAATATAGATAAAAATACCTCTGCGTCTAAGCCGATAATTTGATTGCGGTTAATTGTCTGCCAGTCGATGTGTTTCCAGGGACGCGGTTGGGGATTGGCAAACTGTATCGGTAAATCTTGCAGACGCTCGTGTAGTTTTTCGACTGCAATATATTTGTCTATGAGGGAACGAATGCGCTGCTGTGTTCGCAAGTAATGAGGACTGAGATAGCTTTGACCTGCTAAATCTTCTGCAATTGGGCTGAGGGTATTAAGCATATTTTTATACTTAAATTTTTATCTCTATGCCCAATAGCCTAAGCGATCGCACTATCGTTTGTCAGTCGGCTGAAGTCGGCAATTTTATGCGATCGGGTTGCAAAAGTCGGAGGAAAAGTTGGTTAGGGAACTCCAACAAATAAATTATCCAATCTTGTGAGGTAGTCCTCACAAGCACATTTTTGGGTTGGCAGACTACTAGGCACTTCTCAAAGCCACAATTGGGTCGAGTTTAGCAGCGCGACGTGCAGGAACAACGCCAAAGAATAAACCAATACCTCCAGAGACACCAACAGCCATAGTAATCGCTACAGGAGAAAGACTCGCTTCCAAAGGAGTCAAGGCTCCCACTAATAGGATGCCACTGATACCAACCGCAGTCCCAACTAAGCCCCCAGCCGCGGAAACAATCACTGCCTCAATGATGAACTGTAGCAAAATATCTTGCTCAGTTGCCCCGATCGCTTTTCGCAATCCGATTTCTTGGGTGCGTTCGGTGACGGAGACGAGCATAATATTCATAATGCCAATGCCACCAACAAACAAGGATATGCCGGCGATCGCAGCTAGCATAATTGTCAATGCACCTGTAATTTGACCGACAGTTTGCAAAGCATCTTTCTGGGTGCGAAGAGTAAAGTCATCTTCACCATTAATTTTGTGTCTTAGACGCAGCAAATTAGTAATTTGAAATTCTGCTGCATCCACGCTATCGGAATCACGAGCGGCAGCAACGAGATAATCTAAGGCAATACCATAAGGAGAATTTTTGCCCACAAGTCGGTTTGCTGATGTGGTGATTGGGATTAAGGCAGCATCATCATAATCTGCTCCCACGCTGGAACCTTTTGCTGTTAACGTCCCAATCACTTGAAAGCTGGTATTTCCAACTCGCAATTGCTGTCCTACAGCGTTACTATTACCGAATAGTTTTTCTGCCAAATCTCCACCCAGCACAACGACTTGGTTACTTCGCTTGATGTCTATCTCAGAGAAAAACCTGCCTTTAGCAGTTTCAAAATCCCGCACTGATAAAAAGGAGGGAGTTGTGCCAATGATGTTGACATCGGTATTTCTGTTGCGGTATGTAATTACCTGTCTTCTGTTTAACTCTGGTGCAACTCCTACTACTGTTGGTACTTGAGAAGCGATCGCATCCGCATCTTGCAACACCAGAGTTTTTGGCACTTCAAAGGAGATTCGCTGAGTTTCTCGATTACCTGGCAGTACAAATAGCACATTTGGCCCTAGTGACTCCAGCTGTTTATTAACGTATTTTTGCCCACCTTCACCAATGCCAATCATCGCAATCACCGAAGCGTTGCCAATAACTATACCCAACATAGTCAGGGCGCTACGCAGTTTATTCGATAGCAGAGTTTTCCCCGCCATATTCATGCTTTCAAGGAAATTCATATCTTATATAATTACGAATTACGAATTACGAATTACGAATTACGAATTATTCTGTTCTTTTGCCTTCTCAATTTTGTAATCTTTGGGTGGGTTAACAAAAATGCGATCGCCTGCTTTAACTCCCCCTAAAATCTGAGTTTGGTCTTGAATTTGTGCCCCGACTGTAACTTCGCGGAACTGGGGTTTATTCTTTGCATCGGGTACGAGTACGCCAGTTTTCCCCTTTTCGGTGACAATTGACACCGTTGGTAATACCAAGGCATTATTAACGCGATCGCCTAAAAAAGTTAGATCCACATTTAAGCCAGAACGCAGTTTATCTATGCCAGTATCGATAGCAACCCGCACCTGGAAGGATGTCACACCTTGTTCCACCACTGCTTCGGGAGCAATCAGACGTACATGACCTTTAAAAACTTGGTCGGGATAGGCATCAGCGACAATTTCCACCTGCTGTCCCTGTTTGATTCTGCCAAGATCGGCTTCGGGAACTTGAGCTAATATTTCTAAACCGCGTGCTACAGCAACAATTGAACTAGAAGTTGCCGATGCACTAGTAGAAGCAGAGGTAGTGGGTGTGACAAACGCACCTGGTTCGGCATACTTTTGGGTAACAATTCCTGACAGAGGAGCGCGAATAATAGTATCTTCCAACTGCACTTGTACACCCTTTAACTGAGCCTCAGCAGATGCTACAGCGGCTTGACGCTGGACAATTTCTTCAGAACGAGTTCCATCTTCTAACAGTACCAATGCTGCCCGTGCTTCGTTAACAGCGGCTTGGCGTTGGTCGATTTCTTCACTGCGAGTGCCAGTTTGGACTAACGAGAATCGTTTTTTAGCTTCTTCTAAATTGGCTCTAGCACTTTTGTCATCGCTGATGGCTTGATCGAGTAATTGTTTATTCTCTGCTCCCTGTTCGTATAGGTATTGATAACGCTTTACCTGTTCGCTGGTGTAATTCACCCTTGCTTGAGCTGCATCAACTTGGGATTGAGATTGAGCAATCTCTTGGGGACGATTACCAGCCTTAGCCGCAGCTAATTGGGCTTGAGCTTGTGCTAATCGGGCCCTCGCTTGAGCGATTTCTTGAGGACGACTACCAGCAAGGGCTTGGGCTAGCTGTGCTTGGCTTTGGGCTAAGTTAGCACGGTACTGGCTCCTTTGAGCCTCAATACCAGCGCTATCCATGCGGGCGAGAATTTGCCCTTGTTGAATGCGATCGCCTTGTTCCACGTATAATTGCGATAGCACTCCCGGATTCTTCGGACTAATATTTACGCTCTGAACTGGCACGACTTTGCCACTAGCTGTAATCCGCAACGTCACGTTTTGGGCTGCTACTGGCACAGTTAGTTGAGCAATATCTTCTTTGTTTGTCCCTTGGTTTACTAAAGTGTAAGTTGTTATAGTACCCACAACCAAAGCACTCCCCGCTATCAGCCCAATCAGCCAGCGCGATGGATACTTAACTTTGCCAATAACTGGAATTTCTATGTGCGTAGCCATATTATAGAAGCCTGTAAATCTTGCTGTATAAGAATATTTTTTAGTTAGAGGACAAGTGGAGAGTACGGAGTTGTTAAAGCTTTAGAATTAAATTTTTATGAGTTAACTAACAACTAGACGCATAATTAGCTTCACAGTTGCTTAATCTTACTTCATACTAGGCATTCGTATTTCTGTATGTCTTCACCTGAAAGGGTGACTTTAGCCACAGCATATTAGTGCAATTCTGAACTATTCGTGAGAAACAAGATCCCCGACTTTTTTGAGAAGGTGGAAATCTACGGCTGGCAATTCTCACAAATTAGATAGGATTGCTATAGTGCGATCGCGCTTTAATTGCTTTGTATCCTTTGTTTTTTCCCTACTCCCCATTCCCTACCGCAAAGCAGTTTGTAATTATTGCTGAAATTGGGTTAATAACCAAGCACCAACTTGAATTTGATTTATTTGACGAGTTCGCCCTAATGCATCGTTTAATAAAGAAATTGCTAATCCTGGTAATACCTGAGATTCTGTAATCCGCCTACTACCTTGGTTTTCAATAGCAAAAGCCATAACTTGGGCATTCTGGACATTTAAAATCCAGTATTCTTTCACTCCTAAATCTTCGTATAAAAGTCGTTTTTCACCTCGATCGTCAGCAAGTGAGGTATTAGCCACTTCAATAACTAAATCTGGTGGTGAATATATATCTAAATTGATGATAGAAGTGCCGTAGGGAATGACATCGGCATTTTCACCAATATAGTAAGACACATCAGGTTGAGCTTCCTTAAAGCCTGTTTTCCGATATGTACAATTATCCTTGGCATTTAGAGCAATGCCTTTAATGCTCGCAAATAAGTTAACAGTAAAGAGAATAATTGCATGGTCGCTGGCATGGTCATTCCCGATTGCGTAGATTTCAATCCTCATCTGTCCGTTGTGGTAGTAGCCCTTGGCTTTTTCGTAGGCAGGATTTTCAATTATTTGGATATATTCATCCCAAGTTGCTGTTATCCAGGTATCAGTTGCTAATTGGGTCTGTAATTCGCTCATAATATTGCGAAAGAGGAACTTTAACAACGATCGTACAAGTTTCATTTTCCAGCACTAAGCTGACAGCAAAGCTTTAACTGCATCATTGCTAACAATTTTTGTAGGGTGTGTTACGCCAGAGGCTAAAGCACCGATGGCCTACTTTAACAAAACCAGTCTTTAAGGCGGATGAACGAGTATCTGAGGTGGATGAACGGAGTTCTGAGGTGGATGAACGGAGTTCTGAGGTGGATGAACGGAGTTCTGAGGTGGATTAACGGAGTTCTGAGGTGGATTAACGGAGTTCTGAGGTGGATTAACGGAGTTCTGAGGTGGATGAACGGAGTTCCGAGGTGGATGAACGGAGTTCTGAGGTGGATGAATAAGTATATTTGTAATTTGTCTGGGCACAGCTTCTCATTCGCTCAAACCCATGTGCTTATATTGTAGGCTGTGTCTAACCTACAGTTGTAACTTGAGCAAGGGTTTTAGCTATGCAGTCTAGAAATTTATTTCTGGACGGTTAAACAACGCAGATACTTAGCTCGACTTTATCCATTTTTAATTCAATCAAGCAGCGTAAACAGCAATATC
>NZ_JAVRCB010000005.1:0-211283 GCF_034530955.1 Nostoc sp. DedQUE05
CGACACTGCCAGAAGCGATCGCCCGCCTGCAACAACTCACTTCCCTGAATTTAAGTTACAACCAATTAACGAGACTGCCAGAAGCGATCGCCGGACGACTGCAACAACTCACTTCCCTGGATTTAAGTGGCAACCAATTAACGACACTGCCAGAAGCGATCGCCGGACTGCAACAACTCACTTCCCTGGATTTAAGTGGCAACCCCATCGAAAAGCCGCCGCCAGAAATTGTTGCAAAAGGTATTACGGCGATTAGGGATTATTTCCGGCAACTCAAAGCAGAAGGCACAGATTATCTGTATGAAGCAAAGTTACTAATAGTCGGCGAAGGAGGAGCAGGGAAGACAACACTGGCGAAGAAAATTAAAGACCAAAATTATCAACTCCAAGAGGAAGACTCTACCAAGGGAATTGAAGTTATCCAGTGGAGTTTCCCAATGAAAAATAAGCGAAAATTTCGAGTCAATATCTGGGACTTTGGGGGACAAGAGATTTACCACGCTACTCACCAGTTTTTCCTCACCAAGCGTTCACTCTATGCTTTGGTGGCAGATACCCGCAAGGAAGACACGGATTTTTATTACTGGCTAAATGTTGTAGAACTGTTGAGCGATAACAGTCCGCTGCTAATCATCAAAAATGAAAAGCAAAACCGCCATCGGGAGATTAATGAACGTGAGTTACGGGGGCAGTTTACTAATTTGAAGGAGACTTTACCAACAAACCTTGCTAAAAACAGAGGTTTAGAACAAGTTTTAGAACAAATCAAACATTACGTTAAAAACCTGCCCCATATTGGTAGTCCCCTCCCAAAAACCCTACCGTGTATACACCGTAGCCCAAAAACCTGGGTTAGAGTCCGGGAAGCTTTGGAGAGTGGCGCACGCAATTACATTAGCTTGGATGAATACCTGAATATCTGTCAACAAAATGGATTCACCCAAAGAAATGACAAGTTGCAGTTGAGCAGCTATCTGCACGATTTGGGAGTATGCTTGCACTTCCAAGAAGACCCACTTTTGAACAAGACCGTCATCCTCAAACCCAAGTGGGGAACTAATGCAGTCTACAGAGTGCTGGATAATGAAAAAGTGATTGGTAACCTGGGCAGTTTCACCCGGTCTGACTTGGCAAACATCTGGTGTGAAGACGAATATGCCACGATGCATGATGAACTATTGCGCCTGATGATCAACTTCAAACTGTGCTACGAAATTCCTAGAAGCCAAGGAAAGTATATTGCCCCACAACTGTTATCTGCTAATCAACCCTCGTATAACTGGAATCAAACCGACAACCTGATTCTGCGTTACACTTACGACTTCATGCCCAAAGGCATTATCACCCAGTTCATAGTTGCCATGCATGAGTTGATTACTGAACAAAAATGTGTCTGGAAAAGCGGCATTGTTCTTAGCAAAGACCAGACCAAAGCTGAGGTGATTGAATATTACGGCAAGCGGGAGATTAAGATTCGAGCCTCAGGTCGTCACAAAAGAGATTTGATGACCATAGTTACACATGAACTTGATAAAATTCATGAGTCGTATAAGCGACTGAAGTACAATAAGTTAATCCCTTGTAATTGTATCACTTGCAAAGATAACCAAGAGCCACACTTTTATAAGCTTGAAAATTTAAGAAATCGCATTGCTAAACAAAAATATGATATTGAATGTGATATTAGCTTTGAAAAAGCGAATGTTTTAAGCTTAATTGATGATGTGATAGATAGGGGTAAAGAGAGGTTTTTTTTAGAGCAGTTAGGGGTTGAAGCGAATCCTCCTCAATCTCCGCAAATACCATCTAATATATATTTCAACCTAAATCAAGTTCAAGAACAACAAAATCAAATTCGTCAAAAGGAAAATAATTCAATGTCAACAGTAAATCAATACGGTTCTGGGGATAACGTTGGTGGCGATAAAGTCATGCGTGATAAAATCGGCACTCAAATCAACAACTCGCAAAACTTGGCACAAGCTGCAAAAGATATTAAAGAACTTTTAGATCAACTGTCACAAGAATATTCTAGTACTGCAATGGTTGGCGTCAAAGCAGTAGAGCAAATAGAACAGAAGCCAAAATTGAAAGCTCGAATTATCAATGCCCTGAAAGAAGCAGGATCAGAAGCTCTGGAAAAAGCTGTTGATCATCCTGCTGTCAGCATTGTCATAGCAGCCACCAAGGGTTTCATAGATGCTTAAACAAAGAATCAGACTGAAAAGTAAAATTCACCGCCTAAATACCAGCTTGTTTTACTAGAAACTGGAATGATAAATTTATGTTTTCATTCTGACTCACAAGCGATCGCACCACCCCAACATCTTAATGTTCTTCACCTTTTTCCTGAAGGAGCCACCAGCACTAAAACCACATTTTATTGTTGTTGAAGTGCAAACTTTAGCTCTGTCAACTCTAATTCTCCTCCGTTCGTCATTAATACTAAATTAATGCCTAAAACACTTTTTCCTGTAGTTGTATAGTTAGTTAGAGGTATTTGATTAGTCAAATCAAAATTCATAGCACTTCCATACATCATTTGATATGGAGTTGGTTTATCGCCAAGTAAAAATGATGAGATAGCTATTTGTGCTGGTGCGTTCTTGACTACACCTTTTACAGCTAAAGGCACGAGCCTAAATTGCTTTTGAGTATTAGAAGTATTAATTCTAACGATACATCTAGCCCTTGGTGATTGTGCGTTTACAGTTATATTAGAGCCAAGTGTAAACTGATTTATTTGCGGATTGAAAGTTATATTACATCTCTTATTAACCAAAAAGTTTGGCTGGTTATCTATTGCAACAGCGGTGCTAGATGAATTGGCATTATAACAGAAAAAAAACAAGCACATTAATATGAAAAAATTACGTGCATCACTTAATCTCAACATAACTTCCTCTCCATCAACAGAAATTTGTAATTTTAAAGAAGAATACATTCGGTAGATTCAATGAGTGGGGGATTTAGATTCACCACTCATTGAAGACCACTAAACTTGGAATTTGCTGCGGTGTATCACTATCTATGCGCAGAATCGCTAAAAGCGAGGACTAGCAACGTCTTAGGTCAAAATAAAGCCTTACATCCCCAGCATTGAGATCGGCTGTATCAACGAAAATAGAACTTCCTCGTGAGGATTGTGCAATCATATTAATACCTAATAGTCCTTGCCCACCACCACTACATAAACCTGTAGCAGCTAGAACAGTAATCTCATCTTGCTCTGCAAATGCCTTACTAGATGTAAACTTGCTAGTTTTAGGGGGAGCTACGGCTTGACCAAGAGCACCACCACTAAAGCTATAAGTTCTGTTTAAGCTAGTACCTTTACTCTTGCTATCAATATCAGTAGTTCCTTGGTACAGTACTTGTACATCTTGGACGATGAAACCACTTGGAATAAAAGTTTGAACGCGTAAAATACACTTTTGACGTTGACCATTGAATGCACTAAAGTTATCCAAGACGATCGATAAGCTTCTACCATCATCTCCAGGAAGCTGATCGGCAACACTACATCCACCAGACCCGATTGCATCTCCAAAAGTAATACTAGGCTCATCAGCCAAAGCCTTGGTTGCGATCGCGTTGATTCCAAGAATTGTAGTTAGAGACAGTAATAGACCAAATTGTTTAAAATTCATATTGATTCTACCTATGTTGTTAAAGTTGTTTTTTCATGGAAAATGCAGTCAAAATGCATCTCCCCCAACTATTTAACTAGTGCAGGATAAATCTCTAGAAGGTTTACTTTATTTAGAAACTAAATCGTTTTTAACTGTGGCAAGAATTAACTTAGTGTAGGTATAGCATCACCTACGTAGGACTCACCTGTAATAGCCTAAAGTCTTGAGATTAAAAAATGGCACTTTCTCTGTAAAATCCATGAGAGAACTCTCCTATAAATGCAAAAGTAGAATTAAGCTTCAATACCTTCGCTAAGAAAAGAGGCAGTCTAGCTTTTGCCGAAATACCCCAACACAAGAAGGTGTAAACTCTCAAGCTAATTCATGCAATAGTTAAGTGTCTCTATCCTGAATTTACAAAAAGAATATGAGGAACTTGTGAGGGAATACGGTGCTTATTAAAACTTAAATCTTGCCAGTATTCAGATTGGAATTTACTGGAATATCAATAAAAATAATCTTAAAACTACAGAGATGTATATGTCGTTTGTCCTTATATTAGATATCTGATGAAAGAGAATGTGAGGAACTTGTGAGGAAATACTGACAAAACTCGTAAAATTGATTGTCTGTCATGGCGATCGCAGGTTGCAATTGCAAAACCATTGGTATAATTTCTGTGACTACAGGTAAGTTGGTGGTCATAATGGCTTTGTGGCTACTTCACCTGCTTTAACTATAATCTTTTCACAATCTACGGTGAAATGAGGGTTAACTCATGAAGATTGGAATTATTAACCAACAGCAAACTCGGTAAATTGTCGTTTAAAGGGGGAATGAAAAGCCAAAACTATGTCTTTTTTAGGTATACCTCGACTAATAAGGTCATTGGCGATACCTCCTTCAGTACCATCGTGTTGAATCCAAATTTTTTCGTTTTTAATATCTAGATGCAAAACACAGCCATATACACGGCGCTTATTTGACCACCCTGCATGAACAAGTTGATATCGATCGCGTTCTCTATCAAAAATAACTTCTGCTTCTACTTCTTCGTTGCTGGCTTTGATTTCACTGTAAGCTAGCAACAGTTCTTGAATAAGTTGACGGTACTCTTCTACTTTTGCCATTTCACGATCGCCTCCTCTTCTGGCTCGAAAACAATCAGCCGAACTTGGTAACGTTGGATTAATAAGCGTGGCAGTTCTAAGGTAAAAAAAGAACGATAGGTGTCTAAAGGAACTGCTAAATATAAAAGCCTCTCAGGTTGTTCTTCTTCAAGTGCTAATTGATATTTGAGATACTGTCCTAAAGCAGTACTAAATTCAGTTGTAGTAGATGGAGCAACAAAGCTTTTAACTTCAACCGCAATTTTTTCTTGATTTCGTTCAGCTGCTAAAACTTTCTCTGCACCAAGGTCGATGTACATATCCAAACCACCAAAACGGAGGAAAAGCGGGTCATTAGTGATGAGCCAACCCTCTTTCTCTAAAGCGCGTCTTACTGCATCATGGAATATGTCTTTCGCTGCCATAGATTCCTAACATTTGTATTTCTTCCTTACCAAATCTGACTTAAATCCAAAACAAACCCAGCTAGCAAAGGTTCACCATTAAGCGTTTTTGGATTATCTAATTGTTCAACCGCAATATTAGGACGATAAATAAAAACTCGGCGTTGTTTTCTATCAATTAACCAACCAAGTTGAGTGCCATTATCAATATACTCTTGCATCTTGTCTTGCAAAATTCGCAAATTATCAGTTTCAGAACGCAATTCAATTACAAACTCAGGACAAATCGGTGCAAATTTTTTTCGCAGTTCTGGTGGTATCGCTTCCCAGCGATCGCGTTTTATCCACGCTGCATCGGGCGATCGGACTGCACCATTAGACAAAGTAAACCCACCACTGGAACCAAACCCTACACCTGTACCATCTTGCTTTGTCCATACCCACAACTGCCCAACTAAGTTAAAATTGCGTTCATCAGTTTCCGAACCAGTTGGGGGCATAATGACTAATTCTCCAGCAGGATTACGTTCGATACGAAAGTCGGGGTTTAACTGACAAAATTCATAAAACTGGTCGTCAGTTAGTGCGATCGCAGGTTGCAATTGCAAGACCATTGGTATAATTTCTATGGCTATAGGTAAGTTAATGGTCATAATTAATATTTTGGGGCTTCACCTGTATTTAGGATATATCTTGGCAAAATTTTAGGGGTGGTTACAAAACCACCCCTTCAAATTTAGAATTTACTTGCAGACCCCTTAATGGGAAATTAATTTACTCAGAAATATTAATTGAACTTTCAACTTGAGAAGTAGCCAATGTTGGTGCAGAGAAAATACGTGAGTACAGACTTGATGGTTGTTGATGAGCAACAACTGGTAGAACTTGACGAGCATGGGCGACTAATTCTACTGCTTTCACATCATAAGTCTGCGTTGCTAATTTGGGATAAAACCCGATTCCGATGATTGGCAGTAGCAAACAAGCGGTAATAAATATTTCGCGGGGTTTGACATCAGAGATTACAGCATCCAAGTGCAACTCTTTATTTTGCTCTCCGTAGAACACTTGACGCAGCATTGACAGTAAATAAATCGGTGTCAAAATCACGCCAACTGCTGACAGCAGCACGACTACAACTTTGAAACTGGAACTGTAAACATCACTGCTGGCGATACCCAGAAACACCATCAACTCACCCACAAAACCACTCATTCCGGGTAAAGCCAGAGAAGCCATTGAACCAATGGTAAAGAGAGCAAAGGTTTTGGGCATTACTTTAGCCATACCGCCCATTTTATCCATCATCAAGGTGTGGGTGCGATCGTAAGTCACGCCAGACAGCAAGAACAAGCTAGCAGCAATCAAGCCGTGAGAAACCATCTGTAATACTGCACCGCTGATACCAAGCTCTGTGTAAGAGGCAATCCCAATCAGCACAAACCCCATGTGGGCAATTGAAGAGTAAGCCAAGCGGCGTTTGAGATTGGTTTGAGCAAAGGCACAGCAAGCACCGTAGACAATGTTAACCACACCCAAAACTGCTAACACTGGGGCAAAAGTCACATGGGCATTGGGCAACATTTCCACATTGAAGCGGATGAGAGCATAACTACCCATTTTTAACAACACACCAGCCAAAATCATTGAACCGGGTGCTGATGCTTCACCGTGGGCATCAGGTAGCCAAGTGTGTAAAGGGAAAATCGGCATTTTCACACCGAATGCAATTAAGAAACCTGCATAAACCAATAATTCCAAGGTTTTGGGGTATTCTTTCATTCCTAGAGTCGCCATATCGAAAGTGACGGTATCTCCAGAGAAGACAAGTGCAAAACCGGCAATCAAGATAAATATTGATGCAGCAGCGGTGTAAAGAATGAATTTGGTAGCGGCATAACGGCGGTTTTGTCCTCCCCAAATGGAAATCAGCAAGTAAACTGGCACTAACTCGATTTCCCACATCAGGAAGAACAACAGCAAATCTTGGGCAACAAATACGCCAAGCTGGGCGCTGTACATCGCTAACATCAAACCATAAAATAATCGCGGCTTGGTGTTAACTTTCCAAGCCGCGAAGATTGCGAGGGTATTTATTAAGCCTGTCAGAAGCACTAAGGGCATCGATAAACCATCAACCCCCACAGCCCAATGCAAACCTAACTGCGGTATCCAAGGATAGTTTTCTATAAGTTGGAGTCTTGAACTCTGGAAGTCGTACTTATACCAAAAGGCATAAATCATCAGTGCAAAGTCGGCGATCGCAACTCCCAGACCATACCACCGCACAGTTCTACCTTCCTTGTCTGGGATTAGGGGGATGGCTAAGGTAGCCACCAAGGGTAAGAGGATTATGGCTGTTAGCCAGGGAAATTCAATAGCATTCATTACTTCTGACAATCAATTTGCCTTATCACTTTTGATTTAATTATATTAAGTAATCAATACTTTTGTAAACATTCTTTAACTCTAGAAGATGAAATTTTTGACAAAGATAAGAACATATACTCATTGAATGTCAAATTTTCAGGAAAAATAAGAATAAATACTTATCGGGTTTTGACGATTCCATTCTAAATGTAAACTTTTGCAACGTCAACAAAAAACGGTAGCTAAAGCTACCGTTACAATACAGTTACATTTTTTGGTTCAGCCCAATTGTCAGGACTATTTACTCTACGCTTCTAAGTTGAGTCATAAACCTAACCCTCTGTATTGGGTTAAGTGCAACGCCAATTTAAGGTTTAGCTATGTACTGAGATACTTTAATGTGCTAGCTATGAGAGCAAAATACCCTTTTAAAACATCCTCTAACAGCTAAAAAGTCACCACACTACGAATTGATTCACCTTTGTGCATCAATTCAAAAGCATCATTAATTTGCTCAATGGGCATCACATGGGTAATTAAATCATCAATATTTATCTTACCTTCCATATACCAATCAACAATTTTCGGCACATCTGTACGTCCTCTAGCGCCACCAAATGCTGAACCTTTCCAAACGCGCCCAGTTACTAGTTGAAAAGGACGAGTACTGATTTCCTGTCCAGCACCAGCAACACCAATAATCACGCTGACGCCCCAACCTTTGTGGCAGCATTCTAATGCTTGACGCATAATTTTGACATTACCGATACATTCAAAACTATAATCAGCACCGCCTTTTGTTAAATCAACCAGATAGGGAACTAAATCACCTTCTACTTCTTGGGGATTAACAAAGTGTGTCATACCAAATTTTTCCGCCAAGGCGCGTTTGTTGGGATTAATATCTACCCCGACAATCATATTTGCCCCCACCATCCGCGCCCCTTGGATGACATTTAAGCCAATACCACCCAAACCAAAAACCACAACATTTGCTCCAGGTTCCACCTTGGCAGTATTGATGACTGCACCAATACCAGTAGTCACACCGCAGCCAATGTAACAAACCTTATCAAAGGGAGCATCTTCCCGAATTTTTGCTAAGGCGATTTCTGGCAGCACCGTATAGTTAGCAAAAGTGGATGTACCCATATAATGATGAATCATCTGCCCATCAATACTAAAGCGACTGGTGCCATCGGGCATCACACCGCGTCCTTGAGTTAGGCGAATGGCTTGACAGAGATTAGTTTTGAAACTCAGACAATATTCGCATTGGCGACATTCGGGAGTGTAGAGGGGAATCACGCGATCGCCTGGTTTGAGACTGGTGACACCAGCGCCTACTTCCACTACCACACCAGCACCTTCATGTCCCAAAATAGCCGGAAACAAACCTTCGGGATCGTCACCAGATAAAGTAAAAGCGTCGGTGTGACAAACCCCACTTGCTTTCACTTCAACTAAAACTTCACCGGCTTGTGGCCCTGATAGTTGAACGGTTTCAATCGTCAACGGCTTACCTGCACTGTAAGCTACTGCTGCTTTAACTTCCAATGTCAGCGCTCCTGTATAGTTTTGTCATTTGTCATTTGTCATTTGTCATTTGTCATTTGTCTTCTTCCCCTGCTTCCCCTGCCTCCCCTGCTCCCCCTGTACCCTGTAACCTGTACCCTGCAACCTGTACTCTATTCTCTTCTTTACTCCCCAGTTTCCTCACAGGCATTGAACGCATGATAGACTTTTGTATTACTTCATCAGTATCTACTAAGCACGATCGCGGCTATAACGATAAATATTATTACCTTTGTTAAAATGTCATTCTCTCGCTAGATTGGTTAAAGGCGGTAATAGCTGTTTTGACAACAATGTAAACTGGATGTCAGCAGCAATCCCCAAATAATTTGTCCACCTCTCAATTAATACATTTTGTCACAGCTTATGAACCCTGCCCTAACTCAAATTGGCGCTCAAATGTCCAACCTGACTGGCGTCAGAGCAATCATGAAGGATATTATCGAAACATTACGAGCGGGTGCAGGGCAGCAGTTTATTAATTTGAGTGCTGGTAATCCGTTGATTTTGCCAGAGGTAGAGCAATTATGGCGGGATTGCACTGCACAGCTTTTGGCTAGTCCAGAATATGGTGAGGTAGTTTGCCGCTACGGTTCAAGTCAAGGGTATGCACCATTCGTTGAAGCGATCGCCAACGATTTTAACAAACGCTACGGGTTAAAATTAACCGATCGCAATATCCTCATCACCCCCGGTAGTCAAACCCTCTACTTCTACGCTGCCAATACCTTCGGTGGCTACACCCCTAGCGGCGAGTTAAAACAAATCGTTTTACCCCTCAGCCCTGATTACACAGGTTACGGCGGTATCTGCTTAGTTCCAAAAGCCTTAACTGCCTACAAACCAACTCTCGATATTGATGCAGCCGCCCATCGATTTAAATATCGCCCCGACTTCAGCCAACTTACGATTACAGAAAATACGGGTTGTGTTCTCTTCTCTCGCCCCTGTAATCCCACTGGTAACGTCCTCACGGATGATGAAGTGAAAAAGATTGCTGCCCTAGCTGCGCCTTACAATCTACCCGTGTTAATTGACTCGGCTTATGCGCCTCCCTTCCCGGCATTAAACTTTACCGACATGACACCAGTGTTCGGTGATAACATCCTCCACTGCATGAGTTTATCGAAAGCCGGATTACCAGGAGAAAGAATTGGTATAGCTATTGGGGATGAAAAGTGGATTGAAGTGCTGGAGTGTTTCCAAGCAAACATGAGTCTCCATTCTTCACGTTACGGCCAAGCGATCGCAGCTTATGCAATCAATTCTGGTGCTCTAGTGGAAATTTCTCACACTGTCATTCGTCCCTTTTACCAAAATAAATTTACCGTTTTAGAAACCAGCTTAGAACAAGCGATGCCCAAGGATTTACCTTGGTATCTCCATCGCGGTGAAGGAGCAATTTTTGCTTGGTTGTGGTTACAGGATTTACCCATGAGTGATTGGGAATTTTACCAGCTAGTTAAGCAAGTAGGTGTGATTATTGTCCCTGGAAGTACCTTCTTCCCCGGTTTAGACCAAGAGTGGGCGCACAAGCACCAATGTTTCCGCATCAGCCTTACAGGTACAGATGAAGAGATAGCCACTGCTATGCAACGTTTAGCAAAAGTGGCCGAAGAAGCTTATCAGCGTGCGGCTGTGACTGCCTGATTAGAGAAAGTTAGGAGTTAGGAGTTAAGAGTTAGGAGTTAGGAGTTATAAGAATTTTTTCTCCAATGCCCAATGACAAATGACAAATGACAACTGACAAATGACAAATGACAAATTAGATAATTGGTTAGAAATTGGTAAGATTGTTGCCCCTCAAGGATTGTCTGGAGAATTACGGGTTTATCCTGTATCAGACTTTCCCGAAAGATTTGAAGTACCGGGAAAACGTTGGTTGTTGTGTTCAGGTGACACAGAACCGCAGCCAATCGAATTATTGACAGGACGTTACATCAGTAACAAAAACTTGTATGTGGTCAAATTAGCTGGCGTGGAAAATTGCGATCGCGCAGAGGCTTTGCGCGGTTGTAAGTTAATGGTACCAGCAAGCGATCGCCCCCAATTAGGCGAAGATGAATATCATGTCCTCGATTTGATTGGCTTAGAAGTCTTTATGCAAGCATCTGGCAAACTCGTAGGTACGGTGGTAGACATCATCCCTGCCGGCAATGATTTGCTAGAAGTAAAATTACACCCATCTTTTACCACTGACAAAGGACAAATGACAAATGACAAAGGACAAATAACAAATGACAAAAGGCAAAAGACTGTTTTGATTCCATTTGTAGAAGCGATCGCACCAGTGGTAGACTTGCCATCTGGTCGTATTGAAATTACGCCACCGCCTGGATTATTGGAAGTTAATAATTAGATTATTCATTGTTATTAAATTGTTGTTATTGCTTGACCATAGCTTCACAGCATTTTATTTTTGTGTGAATAACAAACTAATCTTGAGTTATTTTTGATGCGAGCAAAATTGAACGCTGATCGTGCATTGAAATATTAAGCTTGGTTGCTAGTTTTTGACGATCCCTATATCCTATATCATGCATATAACAGTGGCGTAAAATAATCTGTTTCAATAAACGATCGCAAACAGGATTTTTGGAGAATTCAGAGTGCAATTTATCAATCTTATGAGTATCTAATTTTTTTTCAAACTGTAATTCAATAATTTCTTGAATCAAGCAGAATGAAGGCTTATAGTTGCTTTCTGTTACTTTAATATAGATATCACGACCTTTAGCAGAACCTAAAGAAAACGCAATTTTGTAAAGCATCGCCAAAATAATCATGTAATTAATCCCTAAGTAAAAAGACTCAACTTCCCGAATAACTTTTGCGTTGGAAAGATTTGGACTCTGTTCTAATATCTTTTTAATTTTCCTGATTGACTCTTCTCGCACGTATTCTGAAAATCTTAGAAATACGTTAAGAAATCTTAGTGAAACCGAAAGTGATTCTTCATAGATTAACTCTAGAGAGTTTCGCTCTAGAGAGCCAAGCCTATTTCTTAAAATTTGTCCACAGACTTCAATTGCTCGGAATACTTTGTTCACCTTTACCATTAAGTCTTGCAAGTCTTCATTATCATCCACAAAACTATTCTGCTCTTCATGTTGTTCAATTAAATCTTTCTGTCTATCATTTTCTAATCGTTCTTGCCTTGCGTCACGACTCTCTAAAACAAGGTCAGGTATTTCTTTAACAAAATCTTGAAGAAAAGATAAAGAAGTTGCTTCTAGTGTTACTTCTTTATCATCAGTAAAGATATCCATGACAGAAAGTAGAATCTCATCAAGAATCCAAGGATCTTTGGAATGGTGCGTAAGAAATAAAACTATGTTAGCTGCCTTCTCAAGATGAATCGTATTTACTAGATGTTGTATTCTCTTTTTAGCTTCCTCTCCTCGATGAAGAGAGTCTGCCAATTTTTTCGCTGTAAAGAAGTAAAACAGATAACGGTAACGAAACTTTAAACCAGTCTCTGAGCGTTGCAGAATAAATGAACTGACCAAATCTCCAATCACTTTATCTCGATCAACTGGAAGAAAATTAGTTGAATATTTTTTAAAGAATGTATCCAAGTCAGAGTCATCAAGACTTTCGGAGGGAGACTCTAAAATTGCTCCCCCAAGTTCTGATAAAACATTGAAGTACGTATCAATCTCAGTTCGTTTTACATGAACACGCTCTAGGGCTTGGTAGATCAAATACTGATAATAGTGTCCATAAGCAGTGAGTTCAAGTCTCTGTGTGGTCACTGTCTCGAAAGACTGAAGAAGCATCAAAATATGGAATGGTTTTGCTGGAACTACATTCTTGTTTACAAGCGAGTCCACATGGAGACGCAGTTCATCTATCTTTGCCCAAATCTGCTGATCGTCTGTTTCTTCAGTTAACTCTAATGCAACCCATTTCTCAATTAGTTCGGCACGATGGACATTACCGAAAGGGAGAATTTCTAACTTCTTATAATCATCAAGTTCAGGAAAATCAGGTACAGCAAATGCAAATGACTCCTCTGCAAGTAGAATAGTATAAGGAAAAATTGAATTAAGACTTGCTATAAGTTTACTTTTTGCCTTCTTATTAAGTGTGCTTACCGATATATCATCGACAATACAAATAATATTAGGTTTTTGAATGAATTCTTCCGCAGATATAAAATGATATGTAGCTGAAACTAACTTTGCAATTTGTTCCTCAATCCTAGAATTTTTTATATTTGCTCCTTCAACGAATAAAGGTAGGAATCCAAGGGAAAGAGCATCTAGGAATAATTTTTTTGCAAGAGTAGTTTTGCCTGACTGCTCATCTCCTAAAATAAGGAGACGACTATCATATTCTAATAGTTTTTCACCGGAAATTTTTAATGGAGTTTCTTCTAGCGATTTCTTTACAACTCTTAGACTAGGGAAAACAAATAAATCATTCAGAGAAATACTCTCACGATTTCGATGTGCGAACTTTGTTTCAGTATTATCAAGAAAAATTTTAAATTCATTTTTTATTTCTATCTTTGAGTTATAAGAAGTGCTTAAATTACTAAAATAGTGTTCACTATAACTTAAAGAATCTGTTTTTTTTTAATTGTTCTATTAATCCAGCTAGTAAAAGTTGGGAAATGATTACGCAAGAAGTTTTCTGTATCTAGCTCGGCTTCGTAAGAAATTCCTACAAAAGGGGGAATTGAAGAAATTACTCCTTTGAGCTTTGCTGCTGCTGATTTACCTGGCTGATTCAGTTTATCTCGGATTTCTTTTAAGAGCATAAGGACTTCATCAGAGTAAGTAGATGAGCTTACCTCAATTTCACCAACTTGGTTCACAATTTCTGCAACTACAACCTGTGCCTCTTGTTCCGAAATATCGATAGATCCTGACTGCTGTGATAAAATCTGCCAGTACTCTTGCTCAAACGGCCGCATCTCTTTTTTCAAGTCAGCGATCTGAAACTTAATTCGCTCCTTGTCTTCATCGGGAGTCTTTGTTAACGTCAATTCTTTACTTGACACCTGTTGACGTAAACGACTCAGAACATTCTCAAGGTGACAAAGGCGATCGCTTGACATCCCTAAACTCCAAAATTTCAAAAACAACTGTTCAGTTTTACACAATCTAGTTCATTATGTCTTTAGAGTTTTTACATAACTAGAACTTACATATCGTACATAAGTACTATACGTAATTTGAGTATTTCAGCCATGTTTAGCACCCAGTGATGAGCTAAGGAATTTAGTCACAAAGGCTGAAAAAATTCATCATCGGTTAGATGGCCATCATCTTGAAAATAAGTAAGATTACATACTGGTGAATCCGTCAAAATCCTTTTGTAATGGAGTGTCGAAATGACATTAGCCAGTCCTCCACAAACAAAGCCTTTAACTGATGAAGAATTGCGGAAGATAAACGCCTACTGGCGTGCAGCTAACTATCTTTCGGTTGGGCAAATATATCTACTGGACAATCCGCTACTAAAAGAACCCCTAAAGCTGGAACACGTTAAACCCAGGCTCTTGGGTCACTGGGGAACAACGCCAGGGTTGAACTTTATCTATGCTCACCTGAATCGGGCAATCAAAAAATATGACCTCAACACAATATATATTGCTGGCCCCGGTCATGGAGGGCCTGGACTGGTAGCTAACACCTACCTAGAAGGAACTTACACCAAGTACTACCACAACATCTCCCAGGATGCTGAAGGAATCCAGAAACTCTTCAAACAATTCTCTTTCCCTGGTGGTATTCCCAGCCACGTTGCACCGGAAACTCCTGGTTCGATCCACGAAGGCGGGGAATTAGGTTATGCCCTCGTCCACGCTTATGGTGCTGCCTTTGATAACCCTGATTTAATTGTTGCTGCTGTTGTCGGAGATGGCGAAGCCGAAACAGGTGCTTTAGCAACTAGCTGGCATTCCAACAAGTTTCTCAACCCCGTACATGATGGGGCTGTACTGCCGATCCTGCACTTGAATGGATATAAAATTGCTAACCCAACAGTATTGGCACGGATTAGCCATGAGGAATTAGAAAGCTTGTTTGTCGGCTACGGTTACAAGCCCTACTTTGTCGAAGGTGACGATCCCGCAGATGTCCACCAGCAAATGGCGGCGACTCTAGATATAGCGATCGCCGAAATTCAAAGCATTCAAAGAGAAGCCCGCGTACATGGTTACACTGAACGTCCTCAGTGGCCGATGATTGTCATGAAAACCCCCAAAGGTTGGACAGGGCCAAAGGAAGTAGATGGTAAAAAAACAGAAGGTTCTTGGCGATCGCACCAAGTCCCCTTTGGCAACATCGCCAAACAGCCAGAACATCTGAAACTCCTAGAAGATTGGATGAAGAGTTACAAACCAGAAGAACTCTTCGACGCTAACGGCACACTAATTCCCGAACTAGCAGAACTGGCTCCCAAGGGGCATCGACGCATGGGTGACAATCCCCACGCTAACGGCGGTCTTTTGCTGTGTGACTTGAAAATGCCCGACTTTCGAGACTATGCCGTAGATGTTCTCAAACCAGGGCAAGCGATCGCTGAAGCTACCCAAGTTGCCGGAAAATTTCTCCGGGATATCATGCAACTTAACCAAGAAAGCCGCAACTTCCGCATCGTCGGCCCCGATGAAACGGTATCGAATCGCTTAGGCGCTGTGCTAGAAGTTACAGACCGGGATTGGGCAGCCCAGATCCTCCCCGAAGATGACCACCTTTCCCCCGATGGTCGGGTGATGGAAATTCTCAGCGAAACTAATTGTCAAGGATGGTTAGAAGGCTACCTCCTCACAGGACGCCACGGGTTTTTCTCTTGCTACGAGGCATTTATCCACATCATTGACTCGATGTTCAATCAGCACGCCAAATGGTTGAAAACGACTAGACATATTCCCTGGCGTAGACCGATTGCTTCCCTCAATTACCTACTCACCTCTCACGTTTGGCGACAAGACCATAACGGTTTCTCCCACCAAGACCCCGGTTTTATTGACCATGTAATCAACAAAAAAGCAGAGATCGTTCGGGTGTATTTGCCCCCCGATGCCAACACTTTGCTATCAGTAACCGATCACTGCCTGAGAAGCCGTAACTATGTCAACGTTATCGTTGCTGGAAAGCAACCAGCATTGCAATACCTAAATATGGATGCTGCTATCAAGCACTGCACCAAAGGCATCGGTATTTGGGAATGGGCAAGCAACGACCAAGACGGCGATCCAGATGTAGTAATGGCTTGTGCTGGGGATATTCCCACCTTAGAAACCTTGGCGGCTGTGGATATTCTGCGCCAGCACTTCCCAGATTTAAAAGTGCGGGTGGTGAACGTAGTCGATTTAATGACACTACAGCCAAAAAGCGAACATCCCCACGGTTTGAGCGCAAAAGACTTTGACACGATTTTCACCACAGATAAACACATTATCTTTGCCTTTCATGGCTATCCCTGGTTGATTCATCGCTTAACCTATCGTCATACTAACCACGAGCAGATGCATGTGCGCGGCTACAAGGAAGAGGGAACTACCACCACCCCCTTTGATATGGTTGTTCTTAACGAACTCGATCGCTTCCATTTAGTGATGGACGTAATTGAGCGCGTACCAAAATTGGGATATAGGGCAGCTTATGTCAAGCAACATTTGCAAGACAAATTGATCGAACACAAGCAATATATTGATAAGTACGGCGACGATATGCCGGAAATTCGCGATTGGAAGTGGCCCTATTAATCGGAGGACTTACGCAAACAATAACCGAAACCCTTATTTTCAGATAGGGGCAATTCATCAATTGCCCCTATAATGTGCGGTTTTGCGTAAGTTCTAAATAGGAAATAAGTAGACCTCTTGCAAAAATCCTTGAATCACCTCTCCCCTTGTGAAGCGACAAGCCTTTCTTTAACGTGAGTTCGACGAGTGCTATTTTGACCTCTCCCCCAGCCCCTCTCCTACCAGGAGAGGGGAGCAAAAACTTTTCTTTTCTCGTTCTCCTCGCTCTCCTTACCCAGACGCTACGCGTTCGCCTTTTAGGAAAGGGAGGCTGTCCGGGAAAGGTCTGTCGAACTCACGTTATATTAAATTCAAACAGTCGTTGATTGAATTCGGGCGGTTGTTTATTGAATTCGGGCGGTTGTTGATTGAATTCGGGCGGTCGTTGATTGAATTCGGGCGGTCGTTGATTGAATTCGGGCGGTTGTTTATTGAATTCGGGCGGTTGTTTATTGAATTCGGGCGGTCGTTTATTGAATTCGGGCGGTTGTTTATTGAATTCGGGCGGTCGTTTATTGAATTCGGGCGATCGTTTATTGAATTCGGGCAGTCGTTTATTGAATTCGGGCAGTCGTTTATTGAATTGTTCCTCATCTGGTGATTTAGCTAATTTCACTTTCACCATGCCAATCTGCTCGACTCAGACAATAAACAAAGCACTCATCGTCACCAAACCGTCGATACTCGATAAATTTGAAGCCAAAGCGTTCATAGAAGCGGTGAGCGCGAGTATTACTGGCTAGCAGATCGACAAGTATAGCCGTCACTTGCGGATCGGCAAAACATCGAGCAAGTGCAAGCCGCATCATTTGTGTTCCATAGCCTTTACCCAAATCAGTTTCTTCCCCAATCCAGATATCAATTGCACGAAGATTCGCCGTAACATCACCCCAGTAATGGCTATCCTCATGTGCTGGATCGATAATCTGAATAAATCCGATGGGACGACCATCAATTTCAGCAATCAATTGCTCTCTCCATTCGGGAGTGCGTTCAAGTTGTACTTCCCAGCCCCAGTCATCGTTAGGATCGGAGTTAATCACATGAGGTTGTTCATCCCAGTGGCGCAATAAATCCAAATCAGCAAAGCTAGCAGGGCGGAGGTTTATCCTTATCCCAGGTGGCGGGGCATAATTCATACTGTTTTTCCTATGTTTTTGGCGATTCACTAGACAAGTTGAATCACGACACCGTTGGGGTCTGTGACTTGAAACAACCTTTCACCCCAAGGTTCACTCTCGATCTCCGTTGTAATTTTCACATCTTACTGATTGAATTCGCGCGTCAAAAATCTCAAAGTAATTTTGCTCATATTGTTCTAGAGGATGTAGAAACCTCTAGTTCAGGCGTTCGCGGAGCGTCTCGTAGAGAAGCCAATTAAAGGTAGTTCATTTAGTCGAGTACTAGTGAAACCCAAAAGCATTTACATAATTTTTTAACTTTGTAATGAAAAGTACTTAAACTTACTTAATGCATCAACTGCTACCTACCTTTATGGTTAGCGCTAGGATAGCTATGTATTTTATGAAAGTATAAATATGGCTCAAACTTTTTACGTAAATTCAGTAACAGGCAGTGATGCCAACCCAGGTAGCCAACAAGCCCCTTTCAAAACTATTACTAAAGCCCTTAAGGTAGCTACTGTTGATACCAAAATTCAACTAGCAAATGGTAATTACAATGCTGCTAGCGGTGAAGTCTTTCCGTTAACGGTTCCATCTGGTGTGACAGTGGTGGGTAATGAAACCAATAAAGGCAATGGTATTTTGATTGAAGGAAGTGGTACTTACCTAAGCCGTACTTTTGCTGGTCAGAATGTCACTTTTGTACTGCTGGATAAAGCTGAACTCCGAGGAGTGACTGTAACAAATTTGGCTAGTCGTGGTAGTGGTGTTTGGATTGAATCAACTGCCCCTACTGTTGCTAATAGCACCTTCATCAACAATAAGCGGGAGGGAGTATTTGCTACAGGTGATGCTAACCCAGTGATTCTAGGTAATGTGTTCAGTGAGAATGCAGCTAATGGAATTGCGATCGCTAAAAATTCTAAAGGTCAAATCGAAAATAACACCTACTCTAAAACGGGTTTTGGCATTGCCATTAGCGATACTGCATCACCCATCCTTCGAGATAACAGAATTTATGAAAACCGTTCTGGGATTGTCATCTCTGGTAGCGCTCGTCCCGTATTACGTAATAATGTCTGTGAAAATAACACTGATGATGGGATCACAGTAATTGGAACTGCTCTACCGGATATCGGCAGTAACAATAATCCAGGGGGCAATACTCTACGCAATAACGGTAAATTCGATTTGCAAAATGTCAGTTCCAACAAGCTGATTTCTTTAGGAAATAAAATAGATGCGTCTAAAGTTACCGGAAACATAGAGTTTGCAGATAGTTCAGTTCCAACCCCAACACCAACGCCAACTCCAACACCAACGCCAACTCCAACGCCAACACCAACTCCAACTCCAACTCCAACGCCAACACCAACTCCAACTCCAACGCCAACACCAACTCCAACGCCAACGCCAACTCCAACTCCAACTCCAACTCCAACACCTGCTATTGAATTAACCGATATTGCGAATCATTGGGCAGGTGGGTTTATTAAGGAATTAGTCAAATTGGGGATAGTTAATGGTTTTCCCGATCGCACATTTAAACCCGATGCGACAATGACACGGGCACAATTCGCGGCAATACTAGTAAAAGCTTTCAACCCATCGCCAAACCGTGCGGCGATCAAATTCAAAGATGTACCAGCAGACTTCTGGGCATCCAAGGTAATTCAGCAGGCATATCAGGGTTTATTTCTCTCTGGTTTTCCCGACAATACCTTTAGTCCCAACAAAAATATCCAGCGCGTGCAAGTGATTGTCTCTCTGGTGAATGGATTGGGGTTATCTAGTGATGGTACGGCAACTATCAAAGTTTTCGATGACCAAGCCAAGATTCCTGAATATGCCAAGGATGAAGTAGTAAAAGCTATAGACAAGAAAATTATCGTCAATTACCCAAACCTGAAACAACTCAATCCTACCCGCGATGCTACACGCGGTGAGGTAGCGGCGATAGTGTATCAAGCTTTGGTAGATGCTGGGCGTGTAGCAGCGATCGATTCGTCTTATATAGTGACTGCTTGAGGGGGCAGGGGGCAGGGGGCAGGGGGCAGGGGGCAGGGGAGACAAGGGGACAAGGGGGAATTATTGAACAACTCTCTCCCAAGTCTTCCCCCTCTCTTCTTCGTCTACTTTGTCTCTTCTCCATGCCCTCTGCATACCTCTGCCTCTGGAGCATCCTTATGCTACCTACCCTTCAGTTTAACAAGCGTGCTATTCAAGTCACGGGTGTTGGTGAAAAGTTAAAGGCGAACGCTGGGAAAACAAACGTTCGCTTAACTCTACTTGCCGAACATAGTGGTTAGTTGCTTGTTACTAGCATACTATAGACTGTGAATTTGAAAGCATTTGATAAAGATTTTGGTGCTAATGCCGATGAATTCGATCTAGTTGCTTCGCCCTCTAATACGCCCCCAGTGGCCCCACTTTCTTGGAAACCTAAATTAAATCAGGCTTTCTTGATTTTGAATTTTGAATTGGTATTATTACCATGTTCCAGTAATAGAATTGAGAGCGAAGGCTTGATAAAGTCTTCAACTATCAAAAGATAGATGCTCTAGTAACAGATTTTACCTGTAGAAAAAACAAAAGTCTGTATTCAAAGTAAGCTTGTAGCATATAAAACGCTTGTAAGATTTTTATGACTTCCCGGATTCGCTTTTTAATGTGCCCTCCTGACCACTATGACGTGGACTATGTGATTAATCCTTGGATGGAAGGGAATATTCACAAATCATCGCGCGATCGCGCCGTGGAACAGTGGCAGGGACTACATCAAATCCTCAAAGAACACGCCATTGTCGATTTAGTACCACCGGAAAAAGGCTGGCCTGATTTGGTTTTTACCGCCAATGCTGGCTTGGTTCTGGGCGATAATGTTGTCCTCAGTCGCTTTTTGCACAAGGAACGTCAGGGAGAGGAGCCTTTCTTCAAACAATGGTTTGAGGCAAATGGTTATACAGTCAATGAACTTCCCAAAGATTTGCCCTTTGAGGGAGCAGGAGACGCACTGCTGGATCGAGAAGGACGCTGGTTATGGGCGGGATACGGTTTCCGCTCGGAATTAGATTCTCACCCTTATCTAGCTAAATGGCTGGATATTGAGGTGCTATCTCTACGATTAATCGATGAACGTTTCTATCACCTGGATACCTGTTTTTGTCCCCTAGCAAATGGCTATTTGCTATACTATCCCGGTGCTTTTGATTCTTACTCCAACCGCTTAATTGAAATGCGAGTCGCACCCGAAAAGCGCATCGCAATTGAAGAGGCTGATGCAGTCAACTTCGCTTGTAATGCGGTGAATGTGGATAGCATCGTCATCATGAACAAGACGAGTGATGCTTTGAAAACCCGCCTTGCAGATGCAGGTTTCCATGTGTTAGAAACGCCGCTGACGGAATTTCTCAAAGCTGGTGGGGCGGCTAAATGCTTAACTCTGCGGGTTACAGAACCAGTTAGAGATGAACTTCATGCCACTGTCTCGGTAGAAAGCCGTGTCATTCGCATGGAAGGACACTTGCTAGATGCTGGCTTAATTAACCGCGCTTTGGATTTGATTATAGATGCCGGGGGAAGTTTCAAAGTCCTGAATTTCAATTTGGGAGAACAACGGCAAAGTACTTCAGCCGCCGAGGTGAGAGTATCAGCACCATCCCATGAGGTGATGGAAGAAATCATCTCCCGATTGATTGATTTGGGTGCTGTAGATTTACCCCATGATGAGCGAGATGCAAAACTAGAGCCGGTAATTCAAGATGGCGTTGCGCCTGATGATTTCTACGTCAGTACAATTTATCCCACGGAAGTGCGAATTAATGGTCAGTGGGTGAAGGTAGAAAATCAGCGGATGGATGGCGCGATCGCCATTACCGAAACTGCCAATGGCTTTGTAGCTCGGTGTAAAATACTCCGCGATTTAAAAGTTGGCGAACAGGTAATTGTAGATGTCTTAGGTATCCGCACCATCCGCAAAACGGAATCGCGAGAACTCCGCAGCACTCAAGAATTCAGCTTTATGTCGGCAGGAGTTTCCAGCGAACGGCGCGTGGAATTAGTCGTTGAGCAAGTGGCTTGGGAATTGCGTAAAATCCGCGATGCTGGTGGTAAAGTAGTTGTCACGGCTGGGCCTGTGGTAATTCACACTGGTGGCGGCGAACACTTGGCGCAACTGATTCGGGAAGGATATGTACAGGCGTTGCTTGGTGGTAATGCGATCGCAGTTCACGACATCGAGCAAAATATCATGGGCACTTCCTTGGGTGTAGATATGAAGCGGGGTGTCGCCGTACATGGAGGACACCGCCATCACCTCAAGGTAATTAATAGTATCCGTCGTTATGGCAGCATTCCCAAAGCTGTGGAGGCGGGAGCAATTAAAAGTGGCGTCATGTATGAGTGCGTCCACAATCATGTACCTTTTGTGCTTGCGGGATCGATTCGGGATGACGGGCCTTTGCCTGATACCGTAATGGATTTGATTCAAGCACAAGAGCAATATGCCAAACACCTAGAAGGTGCAGAGATGATTTTAATGCTGTCATCGATGCTGCACTCCATTGGCGTGGGTAATATGACTCCGGCAGGAGTGAAAATGGTATGTGTCGATATTAATCCAGCTGTAGTGACTAAGTTAAGCGATCGCGGTTCTGTAGAATCAGTGGGTGTGGTGACAGATGTAGGTTTGTTCCTCAGTCTGTTGATTCAGCAGTTGGATAAGTTGACAAGTCCTTATGTAAATAAGGTAGGTTAGGAAAATGAACCGCGAAGACGCGAAGGGCGCGTTCGCGTAGCGTCTCCGATAGGAGAAGAAAGGAAAATGACAAGAGTAGCTTTCAGTGAATTGCAGGTTAATTGGGTAAGTTTTATAGCTGATTTCTTGTTGGTAGGAATGGTTTTTGGCCCGCCTATTGCTCCCTTTTTGGCTGCGTCTGGAGTGTCTTTGCTTCCTGGGATTGCGGACATCATTTATTTCATGGGTAATCATGTCTGTCCGCAACCAGATATGGGGTTAGATTTAGCACCACCGTTTATTATGGCTGTGTGTATGCGCTGCTACGGCACTGTCACGGGTTTGCTAATTACTCGTCTGTTGTATGGGATAACTGGTGGTAAGGGATTTTACTGGTTAAATCAATATGGCTGGAGTGGTGTGGCGATCGCAAGTGTGCTAATGATGGCTTATCCTTTGGAATTAGCAGCACAGATTTTTGGTTTGTGGAATTTTAATAACTATCTGGTTACGCCTTTCGGGTTGATTACGGGTTTGGCGTGGGGATTGTTTACTATGCCAATTTTGCATGGGTGGCATGGTGCTAAAACTAGCTTGACCAAATTGTAAGTTTTATCGCACAGCTTAATAGATAAAGTGGATTACTTTTTGTAAGTCGAGACAATCGCATTGTCAGTCGATGCAATCGCATTGTGAGTTAAAACAATCAAAAGATTGGGGAATTAGTTCTTATTTATGATGAAAATATAGAATTTGTTGATGAGAGTTGGTTTTTAGATGTCGATTCTCCAATGCTTGAAATAAGTTGAACTTCACTCATGACTTGCATCTATTTCTGGACAGAATTCGTTGTGTCGTAAGATTCGGATCATCTTTCGCCCAGGATGTTTGAACAACACATCAAACTCACTATTGGGCATTCTCAAGTTTTCAGGAATGAGATAGGTTTGGATTGGTTCTGTTAGCACTAACCCATGCCCAGGAAATAGAATAATCGTAATTTCACCAGCACATAGACATCCTAAAACTCGTGCAGGGACACGCACATAAAAATACGAACTGTCTTCTTTATGGTGCATATCACGATATTGTAAGCATCAGCTAGTAATGTGCTATAACTATTTAGCGATCGCTAGTATTTACAGTACTAGCGATCGCCATATTTCTTATTGCTGTAGTCTTACACTGGTTGTACCTACCTCCACCTTCTGCGCTCCTTCAACGATTTGGTAAAGTTTATGTTCAAATTTCTGCATACACGCTGACCAATCAAATTCGAGTATAGAGGGGCGAGCGTGTCTAGTCATATCTGCTTTCAAACCGGGATTTTCCAAAATTGCAATTACCTTTTGGGCGAAATCTGTAGGATTGTTAGGTTGGGCGAGGAAACCGTTACGACCAGGAAATACCTGTTCTGAAGTTGAAGGTGCAACAACAGCAACCAGAGGAGTTCCAGAGGCTAATGCTTCGTTATTTGTCGTGCAGAAGTTCTCGGTGACGGAGGGGTTGACAAAAACATCCGCTCTAGCAAACCAACCTAGAAGTTCTGTACCGTGGGACTCACCCCATACAGTAATACCCGCTCCAAACTTTTTAGCACGCTCCCGGATCTCTTCATCTAGCGGCCCACTACCAACAATTACCAGATGGACATCAGGAATTTTAGCAGCTATGACTGGAAAGATATCAAGCAATTGGTTGACATTCTTTTCGGGTGTAATGCGTCCAACAAACAACAAAGTTGGTCGGTTATCGTTAGGAATAGGATCGTAACAAATGTTTCGCGGGTGAAATTTTTCGCAATCGATACCTTGATAAGCGACGTATTCAGCGCGTTGGCATTTCAGTTCTTCGTATTTAGTCAATTGTTCTTTAGAAGAGAAGTAATTGAAGTCATAAGACTCACTAAATTGCTTAACTAAAACGGGAACGATGGGACGAACCAAATTGAAGAATCGGTCTCCAAAGTAATATTTGATATACGCAACAATATCTGTATGGAAGAGTGATATTATTGGCGTGCCTGTTCGTTTTGCGTATTGAGTGCCGATTGGGCGACCATAACCTTGTAAGAAAAATGAGTATAAACCTCTCATTTGGGCTGCTTCTTCAACCACGATAATATCGGGTTTGAATTTCTCTAGCAACTTGGTATCGCTCCAATGTCGATAGTTCAACGGTTGAGGAAGAGACTTATAGAATAGCAGCGGTTCTGTAGGGAATGCGTAAGCAGAGAAATTAGGAAAAGATTGAATTTCCTCCAAACCTGGCATGGGGCGATCGCCAACATTTTTGGGGTAGCGATCGTTGATTTGCGGATGGATTAGAAAAACCTCATGTCCCTGCTCTAGCAACCAACGAACTCGTTGGTGTACTGCAACGGAAACACCAGTCAAAAAAGGAGCATACAACCCTGTAAACAGTGCAATGCGAAGTTTTTGCTTAGTCATAATAAAAGGGAATATTTCAGAAAATTGCTGGTTTTTAACTTAGGATTTACGCAGCAAATGTTTCATGAACATCCTGATTATTTGGCTCAGAAATTCCCACTAATAAAACTAGACTAAGGATTTACGCATTGTTAAATAGCTGAAATTTTAGATTTTGAAGTAGATGTTTATAGTGCTTCTAGTTTGTGTGCAATAGAGTCCGATCTCTCTCTTTTTAGAAGAGATGCTTTGAGGCACTCCCCTGACAGCAACAAAGGTTTTCCGCTTTCCTATTTTCTTAGGCTACGGTATACACAGGGGTTTTACCCCACCCTAACCCTCCCCTTATAAAGGGGAGGGAACTAGATAAATTTCCGGTCTCCCCCCTTTATAAGGGGGGATTAAGGGGGGTAAATTCAGGGTTTGGGCTTCATTACCAAGATATGTGTACACTGTAGCTTTTTAGGAGAGAGTTAGAGAAAGGTATGGAAAAGGTTGGAGATTAAGTAGACTCAATTGCAAACACGTATATAAACCTGGGTTAGAAACTATCAAAACATCCAAATTGCTAAGTCAAAATTCCCCTTAATATATTTGTCTAAACCCTTGTAAAAAATGTAAATACGTTTTGGTAATCAACAAGTAAAAACGTATATGTTTACAAGGTTATAGCTAATATAGTTCTACTAAATATAAGATAATATAATTTGAAGACTAGGGAATGTTTAGTGTAATAACTTTCATGCCCTAGTTGATATTTAGCGATTTAATTCAAAGAGAAACCTTGCTATTAATCGGTTGATCCAACCATTGATAAGGGCGATATTCCACTAAGCGGACATTCCAAGGCCCTTGCACGCGATAGCTGACACCGCGCCAGGTGACTGTTGATGTCCACAGAGATGATAGCATCGCTAACCCATAAACCCACTGTGTCAACGGAATCCCAATCAACATTTTAATGATTGTAGCAGCTGATAATTTGGCGATCGCCTGGTCATTAGAGCGAACTACTCGCTGTATCTCTAATTCCAACACCAGCATTATCAAGAGTAATCCGACAGTGTAAACTCCATAGCAGACTAACAACAGAGCCGCAGCTTCCCATTTTGCCTCTAACAACGACTCTAGAACTAACACGAACAGTAGAGTCGGAAACAAAATGCTAGAAACAGCTTCACTCACAAGAGCCAACCAACGGGGATGATACAGTCGAGAAAAAAGGATAAGGCGCTTAAGATAGTCTATTAAGTTGAATAAATCAGTCTCTTCACGATTGACTATTAGCAGCGAAGGCACAAACTTTACCTGAAAACCATGTTTTTTCAGGATGTCGTGCATCATAAAATCTTCGCCTAAAGCTTGTCCCCACTTATCTAGCAGTTCTGTTTGGCGAAGCACTTCTGTTTTCACAGCCAAAGTTCCACCCCAAGGAATCTGGAAGATAAACATTTGCACTACTGTAGAGACATTGCCGACGTACCGCACTAAAGAACCCCAATACCTGCCTGTTGGTACGTACCACCGATTGCCGGTTGTTGCGCCTACTTTCGCATCGCTTAGAGGACTGACTAATTCTCTGAGCCAATTCAGATGAACTATAGTATCAGCATCGACTAAAGCAACCACCTTGTAGGAGTCGTCCAACTCTCGGACAGCTTGGATTAAAGAACTGCATTTGAGACTACAACTGTTACGTACTATTCTCAAAGGGCTGATTTGAACGTTGGTTGCTTCTTGCTCTGTGATGGTTTCACTAGCAATTTTCCAAGCAGGATCTTCGTGACTATCAACGATTAATTTTAAATCATACTGTGGATAGTTTTGATTTAGGAGCGATCGCAAACATCTCGGCAAAAACGGATCGGCTCCGCGTAAGCAAAGAATTACTGCTGTTTTCGGTAGCTGATCGTCTGGCAATAAGTTTTTTTTAGACGAGCGCAGATACCATATAAAGACAAGCGTAAAACACACCTGAATAACCAGCCAACCCATCAAAGACTTAGACAGAAATATTGCCAAATCTTCCATTAAATTTTTAATCTCCGACAGAATAATGGATTGGGCATGGGGCATTGAGAAGAGATAAGGTAGACAAGGAAGAGGGGGGAGACAAGGGAGAGAGTTGTTCAAAAATTCCCCCTTGTCCCCCTTGTCCCCTTGTCCCCTTGTCCCCTTGTCTCCCTACTCCCCATTCCCTTTACGAATCCAGCGAATATTTCATGATGATGTTAACTGTTGTATTTTTGTTGACAACAAAACTGGCATCACGAAACTTTGGTGTACCTGTTTGTATGGACACAGTTGGATTTTTAGAAATTCCAAAACCTTCTTTAGGAATTCCGAAAAAGTCTTTATTGAGTTTGCGATCGCCATTTTGATCGTCAACTACAGCGACAGCATAAGTTCCAGGCTTCAAACCGAAGAATTCTTTTTTTACAGAAGTGCCAGTAATTTTAGCGCAGCCACTTTGAGCTTCACTAGTACTATTCATTGGAAATCCTTTTTCATTTGCATAAACTCGAAAGCAAATCTCACCTTTTTTGTGATGTATTCCATTTACTACAACATTAAGTGTTGCAGTTGGCTCTGCGTTCACTGTTTTAGCAAAGCTGATGCTCACTAAAGTAGCAAGGAAAACATGAGATAGTTTCAGCATAATTTTGTAACCAGAATAGGTAATTTTGATTCGTTAAAAGTATGGTTTGTTGTTTTTTTATTAGACCTCCCTTTATCCCACGCAACTTGCTACAACGGAGCGAACCTCCGCAACGCAGTGGCTCCCCGATCTATTGAGGGGAAACTTGAAATCTTGCCCCCTCCCCTTTACAAGGGGAGGGTTGGGAAGGGGTGATTCAAGGATTTTTGCAAGAGGTCTATTGATGCTTTTCGCCAACCTTTCCAAAGTCTTGGCAGCACTATTAGCAAATCTTTCAGTAAAAGATATTCTGTTCCTTTTAACTGCTGGTGTAAACTTCTATGACAACATAGCCGTTCATTCAAACTCAGGGGACTACGCCATATAGAGAGTATATACTCCCAGATTATTCTCCAATGTGGGAATAAAATTTGTCCTTTCTTTGCTGAATCAAACCACACTGTATATGCATAAAAATCGGGGAGCATACTCAAGAATGATTTTTGGTTTTTATTTGTTAACAACAAATAATTGGGAAAGAACATACTCATTGATTGTTGCGGATGACTTCTGAAGAAAAACAGGTATTCAGGGATTTCATAAAACCTACCAAGAATACCAAGTCTTAACAAAAGAATTCCATCTGCATTACCATAGCCACCCATAGGTGGTATCTTTTTCAAAGCACTAGCGCGAATTACCCCGTAACATTGGTTGCATAAATGCTTGGTCAGCAATTCGTGAAAACGCTCCTGTGGTTTTAGTGCATCTGCCTTGACTTTGATATCGTAATTTTGGATAAAATTCCCCTGTTCATCAATGAAATATGCCTGAGAGTGACACAAGATTATAGTAGGATCTTGGTCAAGCACTTCAACACACTTCTTGATAAAATCTGGAGAATGTAGATCGTCATGAGCTGCCCATTTAAAATACTCACCCGAAGACAGTTTCAAGACGCGATTAAAGTTACCAGCACAACCGATATTCGTGTCATTGCGGTAGTAACAAATACGTTGGTCTTGCTCGGCATAAGCTCTACAAATTTCCTCAGTTTTATCTGTCGATGCGTTATCTGAAATAATAAGTTCAAAATCTTCAAAGGTCTGAGCCAAGAGTGAATCTATGGCTTCTTTGAGAAATTTTTCACCATTGTATACAGGTAATCCGATGCTCAATCGTGGCTGATTGCGACTCATAGAAAACAAGTATTCGGAAAATCTGTGAATTATTTTCTGCTTAATCGTAGTTAGGTAGACGCAACGTAAGAATTCAGAATTCAGGAGTCAAGATTAAGGATACTTTGATACCAAGCTGAATCATTTCAAGTAAATCAAGTGTCTTCTAGCTTCTTCATTTTGCAATTACTCTGTTAGCGATAGCGGGGCGTTTAGCCCATTCTGATTCCTGACTCCTGAATTCTCAAAAATCTGTGAACTATTTCACCAAGCTTTGAATATCTGTTTTTTGCAGCCATTCATGTGTTTGCTGCATTCCTAATTCTAGGTCAATTGTTGGTTTGTAATTTAACAGATTTTGGGCTTTAGCAATGGAACAAGCGTAAGGACGAGTCATAAAATCTATAGACTCTGGTAAAATATCAACTTTTTTACGAAACAGTTTTTGTCCTTGAACGCGTAGCTTTAGAAACAATTTGATTTCATCTTTCGATAATGAAAGGGGTGCTTGTAAATCTTCCATTGCTGCTAAACGCATAAAATACTCTTTCCAGGAAGTTTCTTGTCCATCAGTGATATTAAATATTTCACCGTAGATTTCTTTTTCCATCGCTAAAAAGATGCCATCAATCAGGTTATCTATATATACATGATTAATTACTCCTTTAGCATCATTAGCGCAAGCAAATAATTTTTGGCGCATCATCAGAATTGGTCTGACTATCCAGGGAATACTTCCAGGGCCATAAACATCTCCGGCTCGAATAATGATGATGCCAAAATCTGACGGATTATTCAGTTCTAGAAGTGCTGTTTCGGCTTCGATTTTCGTTTGACAGTAGGGATTATTTTCGCCAGAGAGTGGGCCGGATTCTGTAACACCATCAGGATAGTTAAAACCGTAAACCATCACACTAGATAAATGCACAAATGTTTTGACACCAGCTTGTTTAGCAGCTTTAGCCATATTGACAGTACCGCCAACATTCACATCACGAAAATGCTTAATTGCACCAGCTTCTTCAGCAATTTGCTCTGTATGTAAAACGATATCTACTCCCTGACAAGCCTTTTGAGCAATAGTAGAATCGGTAATACTACCAATAATTACCTCTACACCTAAATTCTGTAATTGTTTGTTCTGTTCTGTAGAACTTTGTAGTCCACGAACCTTCATCCCTTGCACTATGGCTAACTCGGCTGTACGCAAACCGACAAATTCATTAATTCCAGTAATTAGGAGAGTTTTGTCTTTGAGGTTCATAAAATCGAAATTATTGTTAAATAGGTGAATTTGATTTGTTAGATAAAAGACTTTAAGTAATACCAAATTTAAATATTGGTAAATACTCTTAATCTAAAATCTAAACTTTGTATAAGAAGAATTTCTTTGTGGAGAGGCTGCACTAATATTTAGATATCAGTTTATATCATGGCAAAAAATTTAATTATTTTGCTACCAAGTAGCTAGAAAATATCTCCCGGATCTGCGGAGCGAAGTTTATTGATAGCAAGCGCTCCTGATGTTATACACATTAAGACTGTTGAAGTTAAGACGATCGCTGCATTATTAGTGGTCATAACTATTGGTAGTTTAGTTGCTTCTGCTGCAAAACTATATAACAAGACAGAAGTAATAAATCCTGGGATATAACCTAAGATTGCCAAAATCAAAGCTTGCTGAAATACCACATTTAATAAATAGCTGTTGGCATAACCTATGGCTTTTAAAGTGGCGTAAGCAACGAATTGTGTAGCAATATTGCTGTAAAGAATTTGATAAACAATAACCACACCAACCACCGCAGCCATTGTCAACATCAAGTTAAGAATAAAACCAATGGGTGTTCTGACAGCCCAATAGTTTTTTTCAAAATCAATGAAGCCTTGGCGGGTAAAAACTTGGACATCATTAGGCAAACTTCCTTGTAAATTTTTCAGTACTGTTTCTGCATTAGTACCAGGTTTGAGGGAAATCAAGCCAATATCTATCATATCTGCTGGACGAGTATTAGGATTTATCCTCAAGAAAGTGGAGTCACTAACAAGTAAATTTCCATCTACCCCAAAAGAAGGCCCTAATGTGAATAACCCGCCTATTCTCACTTTATAGCCAATTAATGAATTGAAGGGAAATATTTCAACTGTTTGTGTAGTATCTCCGGCATTAAATTTTTCAGCTATTGGGCCAAACTCTGGGCGAGAACCCCGATCAAAAAGCACGACATCGGGAATTTTGAGTTTATCTAAATTTTTCTCTACTTCTGGGAGATTCATCACCGGTCTACCTGGATCGAAACCAATAACATATATTGAATATTTCTCACTAGTAGCCGGATTTTTTAGTTTGGCAAATTGCAAATACATCGGGCTAACTGACTCTACGCCATCAAACCCCAAAGATTGGTATAAACGAGTCCGCGAAAAGCTTTGATTTGAGGTCAAAGATTTATATTGCGAACTAACTAAAAATAAATCTCCCTTGAGATTCTGATGGACTGCGGTTGCACTAGAATAGAGGGCATCTTGAAAACCAAGTTGCACAAACATTAGCAGCACAATAAAGCCAATCCCGGCTACAGCTACTAATAAACGAACTTTTTGTTGGGCTAGCTGTAGCCATGCTAAAGGAATTTTTAAAATCATGGATTTATTTATTATTTGTCATTTGTCATTTGTCATTGGTCATTTGTCATTTGTGAATGACCTATGCCTTATGACTAAATATGAATGGCGACATCGACTTGTAAGTTAGTGAAACGAGCGACCTTTTCACTATCGGCGGAATTATCGATGGAGATTTTCACTTCAACTATTCTGCGGTCTGTATCTGAACCAGGGTTGAGGCTAAAGATGCTTTGTTTATCAACTTGCCAACCAATTTCTTTTACAGTTCCTTTTATTGTTCCAGGAAATGCAGTGCTGGTAATGGTGGCTTTTTGTCCTACACGTACTTTTTGAACATCGGTTTGATACACCTCTGCAATCACATACATTTGAGATGTCTTACCTATCTCAGCAAATCCTCTGCTGGTGCTAATTACTTCTCCGGTTTTGGCGTGAATTTTCAAAATTTTGCCATTTATGGGAGATTTGATGTAACTTAAATCCAAGTCGGCTTTTGCTTGTTGAACAGAAGTTGTGGCACTATTGACTTCGGTTTGTGCAACTTGAACATCTACGCTACGCACTTCACTAATACTTTTGAGTTGTGCTTCTGCTTGCTTGCGTTGTTCTTGGAATGTGTCTTGAGTTCGCTTGAGGGTGGCTTGAGCTTCCGTTAGCTGCTGTTGTGTAGTCTTTAGTTGCAAAGCTTTGGTATCTGCTACAGAAGCCGCGATCGCACCTTGTCTATATAATTGCTGATAGCGATTATTCTCGGCTTGAGCGTTGTCTACTTCCGCTTGGATGCGGTCAATTGTCGCCTGTTGTGTCGCAACGTCTCCTTTATATTGTGGCTCTAAACGAGCGATCGCAGCCTTTTGAGCATCGACATCTCCGGTTTTAGCTCCCGATTTCACCTGCGCTAGTTTAGCTTTGGCAACTTGGAGTTTGTCTAAAGCCTGTTGCAACGCGGTTCTAGAACGACCATAGTTTTCTAGATATGCCAGTAATTGCCCTGCTTTAACCGCATCTCCTTCTTTCACCAACAGTCTATCTACTCGCACCCCATTATTAGAAGTGGGAGCAGTCAAAGTAGTAACTTCGCCTTCTGGCTCTAAACGTCCCAAGGCTGTCACAGCAACTTTCACAGGCGTGGCAGCTTTGGGAGGATTTGCTGGGGCTGTCACAACTTTGGGTTTAGACCAATAAGGTGTCAAACTATAGAAAGCGATTAATCCAGCCGCTAAAGTGAGAGAAGCTGCTAAAATTACTTGCGATCGGCCTACGGGTTTTCTGAATAATCGACTTTCTTTATTTACTGCCATATTTTCATTCCAATTCTGCTTTTTTAGAGAATATCCTGGTTATATTTAGTCGATTAAAATAGACTCATCCGCAAATTACCAAGAGGGCTTTTCCTCTAGGATTTATACTTTAAATTCCGTGGATGGCTCTAAATTGGTTTTATATGAATTGTTGTACGCTTTTACCGCCCAAACTTAGTATTGTGGCGTGAAAATTAATGGCGTGTTACTTCAAAGCTTCCTAAGTTATATCCTAATTTGTCATCTAATCCCGTAGCGTAAAATACAATAGCGCTAGCCAGCAAACTTAACTCTCAATAACAACGAAGCGCTAATAAAAATGAGATCAAAACCTGGATAAACTTGTTATCAAGTATGGACTAAAAGTTGATTATTGTCAACTAATTGAATTTGCATAAGTCCTGATTCTCTCACTAAAAGATTTCATCACAATCAGATAAGGTGCTGAAAAAAATGTACCAATCGCTAATCTATTGTCTAGCAATTGAATACGTACAAATAGTTCGTTATTAAGCAGATTTGATATTACTAACAGATTATTATTATCGAGGTTGTGTAATATAAGACATTCTTATAGCGATTTGTAGCAGGGGTAATTGATGAATTGCCCTTACTTAAACTATTAGCTTTGTAATTGATTGCACAGGTCAGTGGTAGATGAGATGCAAAACCTGAGCTTTGTTTAAGTTTACTGTTTACTAAAAATTCATTTAACTCATATTATGTTTATCTAGCAACATACTTAAAATTAATATTTGCTTTATAAATAACCACTTTGCTTCTTAACTTGACTTATATTAAAAAATAACCAAAAACTTTGACTCAATTATGATGCTTCTTTGAGAAACAATACTTGTAGTTATTGCATTTATATATGTATTCATTGAATTGTTACTTACTAGACAACAGATTTGTAGTGTTAACTTAACCAAGAAAATATTTATGTTTAACCCGTAGGTAACAAAATTTTTCACATATTTATTTAGTTATAAATTATACTTTTAGGCTAAATTTATTCAAAAATTCTATCAGTAAGAGTATATGGTTATTTATAAAATAAGTTTAAAGGAATGATTTAGTTTTTGTAAAATATGCTAGTATTTTTATTAATTCAATGCTTTAAAGTGGTTAAAGAAACTAGTTATTTAATTAATATTTTGAAATTAAAAAATAACTAAAAACAACTGCGTTGTCATTATCTAGCGATCGTTTAATTACTTTTCCAACTTGCATAAACTCGGATTAAAGGCGGTGTCTTTTCTGTAACGAAATTGTCAACTTTACTAGGTCATATACCATAAAATATATTATCCTGGACGTTAAAACTAGCTATGACCTTGATTGAGATACAGAACGTTTTTATTAACACCAGCTATATTGCTGTGTTTAGGCTAGATAATCAAACGGTTTCGAGTGAAAAAAACGTTTCTGTTTCCTTAGCTACTCCTCAGTTTTCCTCGCTCCAGTAGGATACCATTGCTCCAAATCTCTACTATTACAAATGGATTGAATTTACTGGTCAAGCAGCTATTACACTCCAAGACTATTTTACCAGTTTTAACAACGTCATCGACCTATTGCCACAATATCAAGAGTCTAGCGTTGGATAACATTTTTTCGCGATGTCTACGACGGGCTACGCCTACGCAGTGTGCCAAAATCGCCTATAAATCTAAGGCTTTGTCAGGGCAGTATGTGTCGTGTGGTGTCGATTTGCAGAAAAGCATTTAGCACAGATAGGATAGCTAGCTGCTTACAAGACGAGAGATTTTCATTATTTAGTAGGCAACAGAAATTACTGTAACTACACAATCCACAGTACTAACTATGCCCTATGTCTGCTTATTCAATTAATACTGCCTTAGCGGAGTTAGAGAGCCTTATCAATAATTGTGAAAAGGCTGTGATGAGGTCTATAGAGGAAAAAAACATGAAGTCAGATAAATCAGATAAATCAGTGTCAATTAACAGAATTAACAGACAATTACAACACAATCCTATTGCCATCGTTGGGATGGCTTCTCTATTGCCTCAAGCTAGAAACTTGCGGGAATACTGGCAAAATATAGTAAACAAAATTGACTGTATTACTGATGTTCCTTCGACTCACTGGAGCGTCGAAGATTATTACGATCCGAATCCTAGAACTACTGAAGATAAAACCTATTGTAAAAGAGGTGGATTTCTTCCAGAGGTAGATTTTAACCCGATGGAATTCGGCATACCACCCAGCATTTTAGAAGTCACAGATGTATCGCAACTATTAAGTTTATTGGTTGCGAAAGAAGCGATGGAAGATGCTGGCTATGGCGAAAAACGTGAATTTAACCGCGAGATGGTTGGGGTAATCTTAGGCGTGGCGATGGCCAAGCAATTAGGAATGCCACTTTCTGCCAGATTGGAATATCCAATTTGGGAAAAAGCGCTTAAAAGCAGTGGTTTATCTGACGAAGATACCCAAAAAATCGTTGATAAAATCAAAAGCGCCTACGTGAAGTGGGATGAGAACGCTTTCCCTGGAATGTTAGCTAATGTAGTCGCGGGTAGAATTGCCAATCGCCTAAATTTTGGCGGGATGAATTGTGTAGTTGATGCCGCTTGTGCTAGTTCCTTCGGTGCTTTAAAAATGGCAATCAGCGAACTAGTTGAGCATCGTTCTGACATGATGCTAACTGGTGGCGTTGATACCGATAACACCATCATGGCTTACATCTCGTTCAGCAAAACACCGGCGGTTTCTCCTAGCGAAAATGTCAAACCTTTCGATGCTAAATCTGATGGGATGATGCTGGGTGAAGGTATCGGGATGATTGTTCTCAAACGGCTAGAAGATGCTGAACGGGACAACGATAAAATATATGCCGTAATTAAAGGTATTGGTACTTCCAGCGATGGGCGTTACAAGAGCATTTATGCTCCCCGCAAAGAAGGTCAAGTTAAAGCCTTGGAACGTGCTTATGAAGATGCCGGCTTCTCTCCCGCTACTGTTGGTTTGATGGAAGCACATGGTACAGGTACAATGGCTGGAGATCCGACAGAATTCGGTTCTTTAAAAGACTTCTTTGATGTGCATGATGACAAAAAGCAGCACATCGCTTTGGGTAGTGTGAAATCGCAAATCGGACACACAAAAGCGGCTGCGGGTGCGGCGAGTTTGATTAAAACTGCTTTGGCTTTACATCACAAAGTATTACCGCCGACAATTAACATTACCGAGCCGAACCCCAAACTCAACATTAAAAATTCATCCTTTTATTTGAATACTGAAACTAGACCTTGGATTCGTCCAGAAGGGGAAGCGCCAAGACGCGCAGGTGTAAGTTCTTTCGGATTTGGCGGAACTAACTATCACGTCGTTTTGGAAGAATATGAAGCTGACCAAAACGCCGCTTACCGCTTACACAGTGATGCTAGTGAAGTGCTGTTGTTTGCTCCTACGGTAGACCAATTGTTGAGCAAATCTGAAGAGATTTTAGGTAAGTTGCGATCGCCAGATGCACCTACACATTACGCACAATTAGTCAAGGAATGCAAATCGCCACAGATTCCCCTCTCTGCTGCCAGATTTGGTTTTGTAGCTGAGAATCTGGAAGAAGCTTGCAAGTTGCTGCAAACTAGCATTGACTGGCTCAAACTCAAAGGAACAGCAGCATCTTGGGAACATCCCCAAGGGATTTATTACCGTTCCTCTGGTATGGAGTTGGGCGGAAAAGTTGTCTCTCTATTTTCTGGTCAAGGTTCGCAATACCTGGAGATGGGACGCGAACTGGTGATGAATTTTCCTTTGATGCGCCGTCTGCATGGTTATATGGATAGCCTGTTGCTCAAGGATAATTTGCAGCCGTTGTCAGAGATTGTTTTCCCTCATCCTGTTTTTGGAGAGGCAGAAAAGAATGTCCAAATTGCTGCCTTACAACGCACAGAATATGCTCAACCAGCCATTGGGGTGTTGAGTGCAGGGATGTACAGCATACTGCAACAAGCTGGATTTAAGTCAGATTTTGTTGCCGGTCATAGCTTTGGTGAACTCACAGCACTATGGGCTGCGGGGGTTTTGAGTACAGAAGATTACTTGTTCTTAGTGAAAGCTAGGGGTCAAGCAATGGCTGCACCCGAAGATCCGGATCATGATGCGGGTAGTATGCTGGCTGTCAAAGAAGATATCAGCAAAGTGGAAGCAGTGCTGAGGCATTTTCCGCAAGTTGCGATCGCTAATCAAAATTCTCCGACTCAATTTGTCTTGGCTGGCCCCACCGCAGAAATAGCGAGAGTTAGAGAGGCTTTACACGAGAAAGGATATACGGCTGTACTGTTACCTGTATCAGCAGCGTTCCATACACCGCTAATTGCCTTTGCTCAGAAATCCTTTGCGATCGCCACCAAGTCTGTCAAATTCCAAAGTCCCAAAATCCCTGTTTACAGCAACGTTACCAGTAAGCAGTATCCCAAAGAAGCCCAAGGTATTCAAAAAATCCTTGAAAGCCACCTTTCAAACTCGGTGCTGTTTAAACAGGAAATTGAAAATATCTATGCGGCGGGTGGTACTTGCTTTGTGGAATTTGGGCCGAGAAGAATTCTTACCAACTTAGTCAAAGATATCCTTGGCGATCGCCCTCATATCACCGTATCTTTGAACCCTAGCGTTCAAAAGAATAGCGATCGCTCTTTGCGGGAAGCAGTTGTGCAATTGCGAGTAATTGGTTTGGCTTTGAATAACCTCGATCCTTACCAACTTCCCCAAACTATACCCCCAATTGAGACGAAGAAGACATTAAATGTCCGTTTAAACGGGATAAACTACAGATCCGAAAAAACGAAAAACGCCTTCGCTCTAGCTTTGCAGGATGGGCATAAAGTCACATTACCCACCCCCGAATCTTCTGATGCGGCTCCTTTGTTTAGCAGCCCAGGTGTGACTCCACCTGTAGCAGTGATAGAAACTAACGGACATAAAAAACTTACCCCAGCAATGAACGGTGTGACTGCTAGTATCATCACCCAGCCAGAGCAACAGATGAATCCTGTTACCCTGTCACAACCAGTCCAGGAATCTAAGATGCAACCAACACCAGAAAAACTTACAAATTACGAACAACTTTTAGCAAGTTTAGAATATCTTCTAACACAGTTTCAGGAAAATCAAGCCGAGAATTTACAAGTTCACGGTACTTATCTCAACCATCAAATGGAATACGCTAAAGCATTTTTCCAACTGATGCAGCAGCAGAATTCCTTGTTGAGTGAAAGTAAATCAACAGCCGAAACTGCCAAAATGAAGCTTGTTGTCATGGAAAGCTTAGAGCGCAGCATGATGCAGTTTCATTCCCAACAAGGTGAAACCCTACGCATCCATGAACAATATCTTCAAGAGCAGTTGGAATATACTAAGAGCTTTTTCCAACTCATACAGCAAGAGTATTCTCAAATCATCTCTGGTGATGGAGCAACCCAACTAACAGAGATAAGCAATTTCATCCCATTCACAACAGAAACAACTGTTAGTGATGCACCAGTACCTCCTACTACCAAGATAGTAGAAAGCCAGTCTTTGCCTGTAACTGAGCCTGTAGCTAAAAACGGCTTAAATGTTACTCAAGAACCTCTGCCGCCTGCTGTAGAGCCTGTAGTTGAAACTCCTGTATCCCCAGAGACACGAGCGATCGCATCTCTACTTCCCACACCGCATTTCGCCACTGTCGAGACAGTAGAGCCATCTGTCCCAGTAGTAGAACCCCAAGCCGAGGTTGTAGTCAAAATTAGCGCACCTCCAGTCGAGGAAGTTGTTGCATTCACCCCACCAGCACCCACAACTGCTGCACCTGTATCTGGCGCAACCATCGATATTGTTGACTTGGATAAAAACCTGTTAGCCATTACCAGCGACAAGACCGGCTACCCAGTCGAGATGCTGGAAATGGACATGGACATGGAGGCTGATTTAGGGATTGACTCTATCAAACGGGTGGAAATCTTGGGTGCGCTACAAGAAATGTACCCCAACCTACCCAAGCCCAATTTAGAAGAACTGTCAGAAAAACGCACCATCGGTCAAGTTGTAGAGTATCTGCAATCTCACGCTTCCAAAAGTGTTTCTGTAGAAATTGCAGTTCACGAAATACAACAAGCAGCCGAGGTTCCAGTAGAGACTGCACCAGTAGTTGAGGTAGTCATTGCACCTGAACCAAGCGTAGTTGTCGCATTCACTCCAGAACCAGAACCCGCTACCAGTGATGAATTTGCAAACTTAGGTGAAACCCTGTTAGCCATCACCAGCGATAAGACCGGCTATCCAGTAGAGATGCTGGAACTAGAAATGGACATGGAAGCCGACTTAGGAATTGATTCCATCAAACGGGTAGAAATCTTAGGGGCGATGCAAGAAATGTACCCCAACTTACCCAAGCCAAATATCGAAGAACTTGGAGACCTCCGCACCATCGGTCAAATAGTTGATTACCTACAGCAGTTAGCTGGAGGTGAAAAAAAAAAGTCTGAGCCTGAGTTTGTCCAACAACCACCGGAATTAGAGCATACTATCCAGCGCCATCCGGTCAAACTCAGAAGCTTACCACAGCCCGATTATTTGGATTTCACGTTACCAGAGGGACACATCGGTTTAATCACCGATGATGGTTCCCTCACCACTTATAAATTAACTGAATCCCTAATCGAGAAAGGCTGGAAAGTAGTAGTTATCAGCTTCCCCCAATCGCTTATCGCCCAACAAGCACCCTTACCCACAGGAGTAACCCGCGTCACCTTAGCAAACTTGAGTGAAGAACATCTTCAACAACAATTGCAAGCGATCGCATCTCACTGCGGAACGATTGGGGCCTTCATCCATCTACATCCGATGTTTGTAGGAAATCACACCGGAAGTATTTCTTATAACGAATCAGAAAAGGCGATCGTCAAGCACGTATTTTTGATGGCGAAACACCTCAAACCCTCCCTCAACGAAGCCGCAAAGCATGGACGTAGTTGTTTCTGCACAGTTGCTCACCTCGATGGAGCCTTCGGTTTAGAGTACAAAGTCAACTTCGGTGCGATCGGGGCTGGTTTATTTGGATTAACCAAAACTCTCAGATGGGAATGGTCAAAAGTTTTCACCCGTGCGATCGATTTAAGTCCCAGACTTGATGCTAAACAATCAGTACAAAACATCATCGCCGAACTTCACGACCCCAACCTTTATATAAGTGAAGTTGGCTACGGCTCACAAGGACGAGTCACCATTATCGCCGATTAAAAAGTTGATTAATGTTGTGTGCAACTTTATCTCGAACCTAACCCCCAACCCCTTCCCTACTAGCGTTAGGGAGTAAGAATCAAAGCCTCGGTGTACACACAAGTCGAATTACCCCCCTTAATCCCCCCTTATAAAGGGGGGAAACAGGAAATCTAGTTCCCTCCCCTTGTAAAGGGGAGGGTTAGGGTGGGGTAAAACCCTGGTTAATCAGCTACTTCAGACTTGCATATACACCGTAGCCCTGTGGGGGAGAGGAATGGAAGTGGGGTTTCAAAAATAAGTTACACATCAAATCCAATTTACGCAGGTATTCACGAGGATTTATGACACAAACAGCCCAGCTTAGTCCATCATCTGTCTTTGTCGTGAGCGGCGGTGCAAAAGGGATTACGGCTGAGTGTACTATCAGATTAGCCCAACAGCAACCCTGTAAATTTATCCTCCTCGGTCGCTCCGAACTATTAGAAAGCGAACCAGATTTTGCTCAAAATTCCGATGAATCCGCATTGAAAAAATGCATCATGGAAAATCTTCTTTCTCAAGGAGAGAAGCCCACACCCATGAATGTGCAAAAAATATATAACAAAATTACCTCCAGCCGCGAAATTAAAAAGACTCTAGCAGCAATTGAAAAAACCGGAGCTAAAGCAGAATATATCAGCGTCGATGTCACAGATACGCCAGCTTTACAAGAAAAACTTGCTACTGCTGTACAACATCTTGGCCCAATTACCGGAATCATCCACGGCGCGGGAAACTTAGCTGATAAGTTAATTGAAAAGAAAACAGAAGAGGATTTTGAAAAAGTTTATACTGCTAAAGTTCAAGGTTTAGAAAACCTGTTAGCTTGCGTTAACCCTAATCAACTTCAGCATTTAGTTTTGTTTTCTTCAGTAACAGGCTTTTACGGAAATCCTGGACAATCTGATTATGCGATCGCAAATGAAATTCTGAACAAATCAGCCCATATATTTAAGCAAAGTTATCCCTCATGTCATGTTGTCGCAATCAACTGGGGCGCTTGGGATAGTGGGATGGTGACAGCAGAATTAAAGAAGATTTTTCAAGAGCGAAAAATCGAAATAATTCCCATTGCAGTTGGGGCACAAATGCTTGTGAAAGAAATGGATAATACCAATCATGCAACCTCACAAGTTGTTATTGGTAGTCCACTAGTTCCAATGGCTACAGAGCTAGATTCAGAACTACGAACCTATCGTATTCGTCGCCAAATGACATTGGAGGCTAATCCATTTTTGCACGATCATACGATTGCTGGTTCTCCTGTTTTACCAGCAACTTGTGCAATGACTTGGATTATCAATGCTTCTGAACAATTGTATCCCGGTTATCGGTTGTTTAATTACCAAGATTTTAAGGTTTTAAAGGGGATTACTTTCAATGAAATATTGGCAAAGGAACATATTTTAGAAATAGAAGAAATTTCTAAAGTTAATCTCGAACGAATCGAACTTAAAGCCAAAATTTCGAGTAAAAACCCTGAAGGCAGAATCCATTTTCATTTTAGCGCTCAACTCAATCTCCAGCGAGAAATCCCAAATGTACCCACTTATGAATCTCTCAATCTCGAAGAAGATAATATCATCACCGCTACAGGAAAAGATTTTTACCAAAATGGTGGGGCTACATTATTTCATGGCCCGGCTTTTCAAGAAATCAAAAGAGTTTTAAACATCAGCCCTGAAAAAATTACTACAGAATGTCTCTGGCCAGAACTCACCCCACAGCAACAAGGACAATTCCCTGTCCAATGGGTTAATCCTTACACCACTGACTTGAGTATGCACGCCTTATGGGTTTGGACACAACACTTTCATGAAGAAGGTTGTTTACCTGGAAAAGTAGAAAAATTTGAACAATTTGCGATGATACCACATAACGAGACTTTTTACGTTTCTTGTGAAGTACTATCTAAGACACCAAGTAGTGCGATCGCAAACTTCATCATACACGACCGCCAAGGTAAAATCTATTCACGAATGCTCGGCGCTCATGCCATTATTTGGTCCATGAAAATGCTCAGAAGCTAGTAATTGGTCAAGTTGAAAGTTTGTAGCGAGGACTTTAATTGTTATTTTACAAGTATAGCTTTACGTAAATTCGTGCAGAATTGAGGGTTTAAATTTAAACGCAAAGGTTCGCAAAGGGAAACGCAAAGGAGCGCAGAGAGTTCGCAAGAAATCTTGTACTAAGCAATAAAGTCTTTACTACGAACTATCAAAGCTAGCTTAATCTTAGGATTGCTATAACTTGCCACTTCAAAGTTTGGGGAACAGCGTAAATCCTGCCTTTTAATTATCTCTTGCTAAATACCCAAACTCGGAGCATATAAATCGTGGAACAAATAGCCATCATCGCATTATCATGCCTATTCCCCGATGCAAAGAATCCTGAAGAATACTGGCAAAACATCGTTAATCAAAAAGATTCGACATCCTCTGCAACCGTCGAAGAAATCGGAGTAGATCCGACAATATTTCACAATCCAGTTAAAGGTACACCAGACAAAACTTATTCACTCAAAGGCGGTTACATCCGCAACTTCCAGTTTAACCCCTCCGAGTACAATCTACCATCAGAATTTGTTACTGGTTTAGATAACACCTTCAAATGGTCATTGTATGCCGCTAAACAAGCAATTGTAAACAGTGGTTATTGGGGTAATCAAACTGTCCTGGCAAAATGTGGCGTAATTTTAGGTAATTTGTCATTCCCGACAAAATTATCTAATCAATTATTCTCTCCAATTTACCAGCAAGCTATTAATCCTGCTGTCAGAGAACTTTTGCAGGATGAAGACTTTAATTTAGCTGTCCCAAGTGCAACTAAAGCATCTTTATACAATGCGATGATATCTGGTTTACCAGCATCTATCGTAGCTCAAGCTCTATCGCTATCCCAGATTAATTTATGTCTGGATGCTGCTTGTTCCTCATCATTTTATGCGATTAAACTAGCATCTCATTACTTATGGTCACACAAAGCTGATGTTATGTTAGCTGGAGCCATCAGTTGTGCAGATTCGCTATTTGTGCGGATGTTATTTTCCGGTGTTCAAGGGTATGCAGAAAATGGCATTAGCCGCCCCTTAGATAAGTCCTCTAGAGGGTTAATTCCCGCCGATGGTGTTGGGATGGTGATGCTGAAGAGATATTCTGATGCCGTTAGAGATGGTGATAATATTCTCGCCACTATCTGTGGTAATGGACTATCGAATGATGGTAAGGGTAAGCACTTACTCAGCCCTAATCCTAAAGGACAAACCTTAGCTTTTGAACGAGCCTACAATGAGGCAAATTTTAGTCCAAAAAGCATCGATTATCTAGAGTGTCACGCTACCGGCACATTACTAGGAGATACAACCGAATTCAACTCCATCGAAACATTCTTTGGCCAACATCAAGCTGCGCCTCTAGTAGGTTCTGCTAAGGCAAATACTGGTCACTTGTTAACTGCTGCCGGCATGGTTGGCTTGACTAAAGTGATTTTGAGTATGTCTCATGGTGTAATTCCAGCAACCATGAATGTTTCGGAACCTTTAACTTCAGAAAAAGGTACAATTTCCGCCGACAAAATTGTTAGAACAGCTACAGCATGGCCTAATAATAACGCACCAATTAAACGAGCGGCTATCAGTGCTTTTGGTTTTGGCGGCACTAATTCTCATCTGATTTTAGAACAAGGAACTACAGCAGAATTAGTTGAATCAACTCCGCCTGTTCCACCTACCAAAGTTGCCATTGTTGGCATGGATGCCTTTTTTGGTAACTGCAATGGCTTAGATGCTTTTGAACGCAGTATTTATGATGGAACACAGCATTTTACTTCTCTACCGCCTCAAAGATGGCATGGTATAGAAAATCAAGAAAGTGTTCTGAAAGAGTACGGTTTAACAGATGGTAAAGCACCAGTAGGGGCATATATCAGGGATTTTGAAATCGATACTTTATCGTGCAAAATCCCACCGAATGAAATCGAGAAGTTAAATCCACAACAATTGTTGCTTCTGAAAGTTAGCGATCGCGCCGTGAAAGATGCGAAACTACAGGAAGGTGGCAATGTCGCAGTGATAGTTGCCGCCGAGACAGAATTCTCTGTGCATCAGCTACAGCAAAGATGGAATTTATCTTGGCAAGTTAAGGATGGCTTACTCAACCAAGGAATTTCTTTACCTGCTGAACACCTTTCCCAACTGGAAACCATTGTCAAAGATAGCATTCACCAACCAGTAGAAATCGGCGAATATGTGAGTCACATCGCCAACATCATGGCGAGTCGGATTTCGGCTTTGTGGAATTTCACTGGCCCTGCATTCACCGTCAGCGCTGGCGAAAATTCTGTCCTCAAAGCCTTGGAAGTTGCCCAAATGTTACTCGCTACGGGAGAAGTTGATGCAGTCGTTGTTGGTGCGGTGGATTTAGCAGGCGGTGTAGAAAACGTCTTATTCCGCAGCCAATTTGCACCAATTAATACGGGTGTCAACACGTTGGGTTATGACCAGCAAGCTAATGGCTGGACGGTTGGTGAAGGCGCTGGTGCTGTCGTCCTCAAGCGCTACGAAGCTGCTAAGGAAGACAACGAACGCATCTATGCAGTAATTGATGCCATGAGTTTCGCACAAGGTAATTCTACTTTGAGTGATGCTTTAGTAAAACCTGATGCTTCAGCTATCAGTAATGTCTGCAAACAAGCTTTCGAGATGGCAGAGATTCAACCCACAGAGGTTAACTATGTGGAAGTCTTCGGTAGTGGCATTCCCCAGGAGGATGAAGCCGAAATCACAGGTTTACTCCAAGCTTATCCGAAAGTGGGCAATGGTTTGCATTGTGCATTAGGTAGCGTCAAAGCAAATATCGGTCACACCTATACAGCATCGGGAATTGCTAGCTTAATCAAAACCGCCCTCTGTCTTTATTACAGGTATATTCCCGCCACACCAAAATGGTCTGGTGTCAAAACACCGCAAGTATGGGAAGGTAGCCCTTTCTATGTGGCGATGGAATCAAGACCTTGGTTTGTCGATAAAGGCGGTACACGCAGAATAGCAGCAATTAATAGCATGGGTATAGATGGCAGTTACGCCCATTTAATCTTGTCGGAGGAACCCAGCCAAGAGGAGCGCGACAACAGATATTTGCAACAAATGCCTTTTCATCTGTTTCCCATCGCAGTTAGCGATCGCTCCACTATACCCGATATCCTAAACCATCTCCAAAAATCCATCGAAGCCAGTTCTTCTTTATCAGCTACCGCTAGCCAAACATTTGCTACCTTTCAACAGCAATCTAATGCAAAATACGTCTTATCAATTGCAGGACGTAACACAAAAGAACTACTTAAAGAAATTGAATCTGCCCGCAAAGGTGTAAATAATGCCTTTGAGAATGGTACAGATTGGCAAACACCAATAGGAAGTTATTTCACAGCGAAACCATTGGGTAAAACTGGAGCAGTTGCTTATGTTTACCCCGCAGCAGTCAATTCTTATATCGGCATTGGTCGCACCGTATTTCGGTTATTTCCGAAAGTCTTCGAGGACTTAAAAAGTAACAATCTCTACAATCGGGCTGCCGATGTTGAAAAGCTGGTTTATCCCAGAAGCTTACCTAAATTGACAACCAGGCAATTAGAAACTCTCGAAAAGCAATTGTTAGATGATTCACTGGCAATGTTTGAAAGTGAAATTGCCTTTGCTAGATACATGACGGCAATTTTCCGAGATGATTTTCAAGTCAAGCCGCAATGCGTTTTTGGGTATAGCTTGGGTGAAACTAGTATGATGGTTGCCCAAGGAGTTTGGAGTGATTTTGAAGGCGGAAGTAATACCTTAAACTCATCACCTTTATTTGGCGATAAGTTATCTGGGCCGAAAAATGCTGTGCGTGAATATTGGGGATTAACAGATTCACCAAATAATAATTTTTGGAATACCTATGTTCTCATGGCTACTCCATCTCAAGTTAGAGAATGCCTGAAACATGAAAATCATGTCTACTTAACTCAAATCAACACACCAGAAGAAGTATTAATTGCTGGTGAAGATGCTGCCTGTAAGCGAGTGATTGCGACTTTAGATTGCAATTCTTTCCCTGCTCCCTTCGACCATGTGATACATTGTGAAGCAATGCGATCGCAGTTTGAGGAAATCAAGAAGGTAAACAGCTTACCATCACAAAATCTTCCTGGGATTGTGTTTTATTCTGCCGCCGATTATCAACCAGTTGCACTTGAAAGAGATGCGATCGCTCACAATATCGCCAAAGGATTGTGCCAAGAACTTGATTTTCCGCAATTAGTTAATCGTGTCTACGGCGATGGGGTCAAAATATTTTTAGAAGCAGGTGCTGGTAGTGTTTGTTCACGATGGATTGATAAAATTCTTGGCAGCAAAGAACATATCACAGTCTCTCTAAATCGTAGAGGGATGGATGACCATGCTTCGATGGTTAAAGCATTAGCAAAACTACTCAGTCATCAGGTGAACGTAGATTTATCACCACTGTATAGCAAAGCCCAAGAAAGCGCTAATTCAAGTAAAGCAACATTAAGAACAGTTACCTTGGGTGGGAAAGCGATCGCTGCTACAATTTTGAGCGACGAAAATCGCAAACTGGTTGAAGATTTTGCTGGGGATCTTAGGAGCGAACGCTTCAAAATACAGCATCCAGATATACCTAATGTTCAACAATCTGAAATCACAGATTTTCTTAACACTTCCAACCACATAACTCAACAAGAAAGTCATTCCCCTAACATCTTGCCTCAGCCAGAAGAAGTAAAACCGAAAAATATCATTGATAACGTTTTTGAAACGAGAGAACAATTACAATCTTCTGAGTCAAGCGCAATTAAACAGCCAATTTCTCTTTCTTCCCCGCCAGTCATAACTCGAAAAATTAGCAGCATCATCAGCATGTTCGATTTAAATAAGACCCAGTATCAAAAGCTCAATGCTAATAATTCAAAGATAACTAAAGCACATACTGCTTTTTTACAAGCTAGACAAGACTACAGTCAGCAAATGAGCGAAATCATTCAATTGCAACTAGCTTGCGCCCAAAATTTGCTTAATGACGAATCTTGACATAAGTCCACATACTTCAACCATCAATAAACTTGGGTAAGGGGAAAGGTGAACTGATAAAAGGAAAATATTTCTTCCCCATTTCTTATTCCCCACTCCCCACTCCCCTTATTTAATAATTGTAATCTGAGGGATAACTGCCGTGACAACCGTAGATACGGTACTAAGTAAACACGATAATGGCCTTAATTTCTCTTCCTGGTCTTATAACAAAAACCAGGTTTGGAAAGGTTCTTTAGAAACTGTATCTTTCGAGAAACAAACCATCAAAGATAAATTGATGGTGTTAAATAAACCCTGCTACATCGTGAAAGTTGCCGGAAAAATCGGTGTCACAAATGAGGGGTATTTATGCCCTGGTGATAATGGCACAACAGCACAAGTAGAACTGCTAACATTTGCAGCCCCAATCCGCATTCAACAATTTGGAGATCCGAATTTTCTCTCCTCTTATGGAGTAAAATATGCCTACGTTACCGGCGCAATGGCTGGCGGAATTGCTTCTGAAGAAATGGTCATTGCACTCGGAAAAGAGCAAATTTTGAGTTCCTTTGGTGCAGGTGGTTTAACTCCAGAACGTTTGGAAGCAGCCATCAATCGCATTCAACAAGCCTTACCTCAAGGGCCTTACGCATTTAATTTAATTCATAGCCCCAACGAACCTGCGATTGAACGCCGGGCTGTGGATTTATACCTCAAATATCAAGTAAGAACAGTAGAAGCCTCTGCATTTCTCGACTTAACCCCCAACATTGTTTATTACCGTCTTGCTGGATTGGGATTAAATAACGCCAATCAAATTGAAATCAAAAATAAAATCATTGCCAAAATTTCTCGCCGAGAAGTTGCGACTAAATTTCTGCAACCAGCACCGGCCAGAATAATCAAAGAACTTCTGGAACAAGGGTTAATTACTGACTTACAAGCAACTCTTGCAGCCAAAGTTCCAATGGCTGATGATATTACCGTCGAGGCTGATTCTGGAGGTCATACAGATAACCGTCCCCTGGTTTGTGTGTTACCTTCTATTATTGCCTTGCGGGATGAAATTCAAGCACAATATCATTACCAAACACCCATTAGAATCGGCGTTGCAGGGGGAATTGGGACACCACAATCAGCATTAGCAGCCTTTATGATGGGTGCTGCTTATATAATGACCGGTTCCATTAATCAATCATGCGTTGAATCTGGGGCTTGTGAACATACCAAAAAGTTATTAGCCCAAGCAGAAATGGCTGATATGATAATGGCTCCAGCAGCAGATATGTTTGAAATGGGAGTCAAATTGCAAGTTCTCAAACGGGGTACAATGTTCCCCATGCGAGCGCAGAAATTATTTGAACTCTATCGTGCTTATGATTCCATTGAAGAGATTCCTTTGGCAGAAAGAGAGAAATTAGAAAAACAAGTTTTTCGCAAAACTATTGCTGAAGTATGGGAAGGAACTGCGGCTTATCTGTCCCAAAAGAATCCTGAGAAACTTGGGAAAGCAGTTAATAATCCTAAACTGAAAATGGCGTTGATTTTTCGCTGGTATTTAGGATTATCTTCTCGTTGGTCTAGTTCTGGTGAAAAAGGTAGAGAAGTCGATTATCAAATTTGGTGTGGCCCGGCAATGGGCGGTTTCAATGACTGGGTACGCGGTTCTTATTTGTCTGAACCAAATAATCGTGGTGTAGTTGATGTTGCTAATCAAATTATGACTGGTGCAGCCTTTTTGTATCGTGTCCAAAATTTGAAAATTCAAGGACTGCAAGCTTCCAATTATTACAGTCAATATCACCCTGTTCGTTCTACATCATTGTTGGAGCTTTAAAAATGACTATAAAACAGTCTTTCACAGCAGACGATATTCAAATATTTTTGGTATCTAACTTAGCTAAGTTGCTAGGAGTCGCAACTGATGAAATAGATGTCAAAGAACATTTAGAAAACTATGGGTTGGATTCAGCCCAAGCAATGATTCTAGTAAGTAACTTAGAAAAGTTGCTCGGATTTCAACCATCTCCGTTGCTATTGTGGCATTACCCAAATATTGAAGCTCTTTCACAGCGTTTAGCTGAAGAAGTACAAGAAGGTTCGCCTGTTCAAGATACAAAAGTAGTAGCCTCTAATGCCAATGCTGCACCCTCTGTTCTAGATTTAGGTGCAGAGGCTGTTCTTGACCCCACCATCCATCCCGGTGCTGCATCTAATGTGCTGGTGGGTGAACCCAAGAACATCTTTTTAACTGGAGGAACAGGCTTCTTAGGAGCCTTTATCATCCGGGAATTGCTACAAGAAACTAATGCGGATATCTATTGTTTAGTGCGTGCGGCTAATGCCGAAGAAGGCAAAAGCAAACTCCAAAAGAATCTGGAACAGTATGCAATTTGGCAAGAAGAATTTAAGTCCAGAATTATTCCGATTGTCGGCGATTTATCTCTGCCATTGTTAGGTGTTGGCTCTGAACAGTTTCAACTTTTAGCTACCAATATTGATACTATTTATCATAGTGGTGCTTTGTTGAATTATGTTTTTCCATACTCAGCACTGAAAGCAGCCAATGTTTTAGGAACTCAAGAAGTTTTGAGATTGGCTTGTCAAATTAAAGTCAAGCCTGTACATTACGTTTCTAGTGTGGCTGTTTTTGAATCCACGGCTTATGCTGGCAAGGTTGTTAAAGAACAGGATGAATTCAATCATTGGGAAGGTATTTATCTCGGTTACTCTCAAACAAAATGGGTAGCCGAAAAGTTAGTCAAAATTGCTCGTGACCGTGGGCTTCCTGTAACTATTCACAGACCGCCACTGATTTCAGGTGATAGCAAAACAGGCATTTGTAACACACATGACTTTATCAATTTGATGACCAAGGGCTGTCTACAAATGGGATATTTCCCTGATGTAGATTATATGTTGGATATGTCACCTGTGGACTATGTAAGTAAAGCGATCGTTTATCTGTCACGGCAAAAAGAATCTATAGGTAAGGCTTTCAATTTACAACATCCCCAACCTGCTGCTTTGAAAATGCTAGTTGAGTGGATACGCTCTTTTGGTTATTCAGTTGAAATGATTCCCTATGAAAAATGGCAATCTGAGTTAATCAATAATGTGACTTCTGCGGACAATCCTTTGTACACTCTGCGGCCATTTTTGTTGGAACGTTGGTCTGATGAACAACTGACTATTCCTGATTTGTATTTACAAGCTAGAAGACCTCATATTAGCTGCCAAGATACTCTTCATGCACTAGCAGGTAGTTCTATTGCTTGCCCTCCAATTGACTCTCAATTGTTTATGACTTATACTGCCTACTTGATTCAAAGCGGCTTCTTGAATCTCGCTTAGTAATTCATAAATTGCGTAGGATGTGTCAAGGCTAAATTGTTGCAAAAAAAATTGTAGTAGCGCGGCAAGCTGAATTTATTGGGTTGAATTATTCTGTTAATGATTAGAGTTTGGTTTTGTGAGTTTTTTAAACCCAATATTTTAAGCATGTCACGCTAGTAGGTTGGATTGAGGAAGGAAACCCAACATTTTCAGAGATTGGTTGAGTTTAACAAAGTGAAATTACAAATCATCAAAACCTACGCAGTATTGTACTGTCATCTACATTTAACGCACTATTTTAGCCTTGACACGCCACTACAAAATAATTTTCTTTAGTCCATGTTTTTTAAAACTCAGTACTACTGAATAACCAATATTTCAGATGCCAGCAATAACTTATACACTAACAGCGGCAATATAATTGCCCTGTTTTTTTATGCTCAATCATGTAAATTTTTAGTATTCACCTCTTGACAGAAGCAATCGAGGATAGAATGGTTAGTGTCTGGCATAAAAGTTTAATTTTACCCGCTTGCTTTTGTGAGTAATCAAAAGTGACAGCTAGCAGTCTTAAATAACCGAGCTTCTTTAATGCCTAGCTTTTTCGATGCATAAGTCCTAAATTTACGTTTGGACTGCTACATCTATCTAATGAACCACACAAGCATTTGAAAGGGTAATAACTCAAGATATTTCTCGTTGGGTCAGATATTACGCGTACTTAATTGTAGAACGAGAACCACTGTAAATGCAACGCAGCTTCATCAAGTTGAATTCACTAACATTCTTACATGAACACAAAACATCAAGGTCAGAGCAAGAAAACTGCTCTTATTACTGGAGCAGCTGGTGGAATTGGCTACGAATTAGCATGTATTTTTGCTGCTCATGATTACAATTTGGTCTTAGTAGACAGAAATGGGCCAAAGCTAGTAGAAATTGCAGTTAAGTTCCAAGAAAAATTTGGGATTTTTGTCAAAACTATTGTTAAGGATTTATCTATATCAACTGCTCCTGAAGAAATTTTCACGGAGTTGCAACTTGCCGATATTAATGTTGATGTGCTGGTAAATAATGCCGGATTTGGTATTTATGGATTATTTCACGAAACAGACCTAGCTACTGAATTGGAAATGCTACAGGTAAATTTGGTGTGTCTCACCCATTTAACTAAGCTATTCGTGAAGCACATGGTCAAGCAAGGTGAAGGTAAGATATTAAACGTCGCTTCGGCTGCTGCTTTTCAACCTGGGCCTTTGATGGCAGTTTATTTTGCTACTAAAGCTTATATCTTATCTTTTTCAGAAGCGATCGCTAATGAATTAGAAGGTACAGGTGTCACTGTGACAGTTCTTTGCCCAGGCTCAACAGAATCTGGCTTTCATGAAAGAACGGGGATGGCAGACTCTAAATTGCTTAAGGGTAAGAAGATGATGGATGCACGAACAGTAGCAGAAATTGGTTTTCACGCTTTAATGAAGGGCAAAACCATTGTTATTCCTGGTTTTATGAATAAACTACTTGCAAAAAGCGTCAGATTTGTACCTAGAAAGGTGGTGACAAGAATTGTGAGAAATATGCAGGAAGATAAATAGGGGGCATGGGGCATTGGGCATTGGGAATTGGAGAATAATTAATGACTAATCACTAGTATTAATATTGCCAGCATTTTAAATTCCAGCCAAAATTCGCCACAGCAACAGCAGCAACATAATTGTTAGCAGGTACTAGTTCAAAAAGACTCCAATCTTCGGATATCTGTAACTTGGCTGGTTCTGTGGGAGTGAGCGATACTTCAATTTGCTCTAGCTGAGATAGTCCGTCTCCAGTTGCTTTTAAATAAGCTTCCTTACAAGTCCAGTAACGGAAAAATACTTCTTGCTGTTGGTTGGGAGATAGCGATCGCAACATCTCATATTCTCTCGGTAAAAAGAACCGTTTGGCAAGACTTTCCAAATCAGACATCGGGCGAATATATTCTAGGTCTACACCAATTGGGCGAGTACAATTCACTGCACATAAACCCAACCCTTGGGAATGAGACAAGTTAAACGCCAGTCCACTATCGGCAAATTTATCTGCTAGTACTGGTTTGCCACGCTGTTGATAATTAAACTCCACTTGTAACGGTTGGATACCCAAGTAGCGCCCTAATATAGTTCGGAGAATACCACGACCTGCGATGAAACGCTGCCGATGTTCCTGAAAATAGAACCGTTCAGCACGAGCTGTTTCGTCACTGGAAAGAGTTGCTGCTAAATTTTGCAGTTGTGTTTCTGGTTGGTCAAGGTCTATGCGCCAGATATGAATCTCATCTGGTAGCAAAGTTAAATTTGTCGGTGCAGGTAGCCAAATATGATTAGAAGCGGTCATTGAGTCAAAAAGTCAAGAGAGTTGTACTTTAATAGTTTGTTTAATTACAAAGATTATTATAGGAGAATCTGGTTTGACGGTTTAGTGTTACTATACTATGCGCCAGACCAACGCCGAACCACAGCTTTGGAAAACAAAAAGGATTTTGTAAGCTTTACAATAATTGCCTTTATTGAATAAGCAGTTCCACTGCATCAAATTAAAGCAATGCTTTCTAATTTGATGGATGGCATTTCAAATATTAATTTAATTACCTAGCAAAGTAGCTGCACCTGTTTGTCCTAAAATGAATCTGCTAGAAGAGTTGTTAATTGTTAAGTCGGACTGTAAACATAATTACAGATAGCTGTGAGCGCTTTTCCTGACTAACATGCTGATTTATTACTCTATATATACATGCCATTTTTATTACTTTAGATGTACGAACTTTAACTCCAGGTTAAATCCCCTGAAAGAGAATACATTAAAACCCTTGACAGAGAATAGGAAATTTTCTTTTGGCTATAACATTAGCTATACAGTTTTAGTCCAAGGAATTACGAGGAATGTCTGCAAGTGTTTTGCCAATACCTAAGCATTGTAAAGGTCAGATAGTAAGTTTTATGGGTGGGGAAGGCATCATCAAAAACTACCGATTTGAGTCAGGTAGCTGGGAATATTTGGTCAAGATGCCTATGGGCCCAGAGCCAGAAATGGGTCGGGTTGGTTATGAAACAATGATTTGGCTACCTGAAGTAGATATTTCTTCACTGGTAAATCATTTTTCTGGCAAAATGTTAAATTTGCAACAAAAAAACCTTACCAAAGCTTGTTAAAAACCTATTAGAGCTAATTTTCTGTAGAACATAGTGAGGATGAATGATTATTAATTTAGAATACCTTGTCTTCTTTGTGCTACTACTGACAGCGCTTCTATTAGCCATTAAGGAAATGAGCATTGCTTTGGATGAAGTAGATGTTGAGCGTTTTACTCTCTGGACAGGTGTTGCTTCTGTCATTGCTGGTTTACCAATAATATTGTGGTAGTTTCTCAGCCAATGCCATCCTCTATATTGCAATAGTTTATTTAGGACAAGTAGCAAAAACAAGCTACTCTATTCACTTTTTTGGATTTCCAAACAATACGACTCCATCCGTCGAGTAGCCTAGCAACTTGAATATTTTCTCGTCAATTACCCTATTCGCTTTTCCTCCAACCATTGTAAAACCCGATTCCATGCCCACCAAAGATCGGGGTCTTGTACTTGACGCTGGCACTCTTTGCTACTGAGATAGCCAACATGACCGCCATACTGAGTAAGTAACAAATCTATTGCGGGATTGCGATCGCACGCTTCTTCTAATTCCGGTATGATAGCTGGGTCAAAAAGTGGATCGTCCGCAGCATATAGAATCAAAGTCGGTTTCGAGATTTGCGGCAATATTTGCAAAGCACTACTAGCTTGGTAATATGCTTCCACAGAAGGAAAACCAAGTCGCTTAATTACCAATTCATTATCAAAACCCCAAATGCTATTTGCTCGTTCAATCGCTTCTGGGTCAAGGCTTCCAGGATGAGCATCATGAATCCGCCACGCCAATTTTTTTAAATTTTGGGCAATCCCTGCTTCTAAATATCTACCAAAGGGCTTTGTAACTAGATAAGATAGCGATCGCTGTGAATCTAAACTCGGACAAATCACCATACCACCGCCAATATCGCTATCTTCTAATCCTAAATCTTCATCCTCCTTAATCACCTCACCAGCCACCTTCACCGCCCATAACGCCAATTGCCCTCCTAAAGAATACCCTGTAAACCAAAATTTCCCCGGACATCCCATTGCCTTTGCAGCAGCAGCGATGCGAACAAAATCTTCCCCCTCATACAAACCATCAGAAGTTAGAGTCGGGGACAATTCGGCTGTTTTTCCGTGGCCCCGCCAATCAAATAACACTACAGCGTATCCTTGGGCATAAGCTTTACGCCCTAGCACCCTCAAAAACCATTCTGTCTCTAACTCTCCGGTAATGCCATAAGTACCGATAATCGTGCTATGAGCATTTTCCGGGATGGCAACCAAGCCAAAAATTGGCACACCTTGGCCACCAATAAAGATTTTTTCGTGATAAGACGGTTCTTGTAAGAAAACAGTACTTTCCCAGTTACGTTTTCCCCACAAAGCGGTGTATACAGTCATCATCACACCGTTTTGTAAAAACCAAGACGGATTGTAGGGGGGAGTATAACACATCATAGACTATAAGATTTCGTGTAATTGAGTCTTGATTTCACAGTCATTTAATCTTAATATTTATGTAAGATTTAAAAACTTTTTTAGAATCGATTCAAAAATCTTTGTATCTATCAAAGGTTGTTAATTATCCTTAATAAGTAGTAATAATTTTTTAAGAATGCCGAGGATTCTTGTCATAGACGATGACCCAGCGATTTCAGAACTAGTTGCCGTCAACTTGGAAATGGCTGGCTACGATGTTAGTCAAGCTGAAGACGGCATCAAAGGTCAAGCGCTGGCTCTCCAGCTACAACCAGACTTGATCATGCTCGATTTAATGTTGCCCAGGGTAGATGGGTTTACCGTTTGTCAACGCCTGCGCCGCGACGATCGCACCTCTGAGATTCCCGTGTTAATGCTGACAGCTTTGAGCCAAACTCAGGACAAGGTGGAAGGCTTCAATGCTGGCGCAGATGACTACCTCACCAAGCCTTTTGAAGTTGAAGAACTGCTGGCGCGGGTGCGGGCACTTTTGCGGCGGACTGACCGGATTCCTCAAGCCGCAAAGCATAGTGAAATTCTCAACTATGGCTCATTAACCCTCGTTCCCGAAAGATTTGAGGCAATATGGTTCAATGAGACGGTGAAATTGACTCACTTGGAATTTGAGCTACTTCACTGCTTACTGCAACGCCACGGTCAAACAGTTTCTCCCAGCGAAATCCTCAGAGAAGTTTGGGGCTACGATCCTGATGATGACATAGAAACGATTCGAGTGCATATTCGCCACTTGAGAACCAAGCTAGAACCAGACCCTCGCCACCCCCGCTATATTAAGACAGTGTATGGTGCTGGATACTGTCTGGAATTACCCGCTATACCTCCATCCAATGAAGGGGCTTCAGTAACAGTCGTTGAATGAAACACGCTAAATTCCCTTATCTAAGCTATCACTTAGGCAAGAACTCTCTGTAACTCTTATTCCTTACCGCTTAGTTAAGGTTATTGGTGGGATTTAGTAGTATGTAGAGATGTTGCAATACAACGTCTCTACAAGCATATCCGTAAGAAGTTAAGACAAAGTACCTTTTGTCAATAAGTTAAAATACTCAATAATAAGCTCTGTAAAATTAGCCGTCATTGAATTTCTTAAATTGTAGTGCGATCGCGCTGTTTCATTACAGCGCGGTCTTGTTTCTTACTTATTCCCGCACAATAAACCAAACCGAACTAACCCGCGTTCATAACCGCGACGCATCAACCCCAGCGATAACGCCCCTTGAATGGTAGTCCAACCGGCATTGAGTAAGCCCCAAAGTGCTTGGGGAGTGAACGCCGAATCTATGACTACATTCCAAAAGGGGGCGACGGCGGTTGACCAATCGGCCGTGCGAATATTGTTTAATGGAAGTTGACGTGCGATCGCTTCATACTCTGGTAAAGAAATTACATAAGGCAAACAATACACCCGATAAATATCCTGCAAATGCTTTTCTTCATCTGCCGTCAGTGGTAACTTATCAGTCGGTCGATGACACCAAGTCACCATAATTAACTTGCCGCCAGGTTTCAATACCCGATAACACTCCTGGAGAAACTTAGTTTTATCCGGCATGTGTTCGCCGCTTTCCAGCGACCAAACCAAATCAAAAGAATTATCAGCAAAGGGCATTTCTTGAGCATTGGCGACCTGAAACTGAGTTTTCAGACTCAAATTCGCTTCCATTGCGCGTTCCGTTGCTCTGGCAGCTTGCACAGGACTCAAAGTAATTCCTGTAGCCCTAGCATTAAACTTTTCTGCCAAGTATAAAGAACTACCACCAATACCACAGCCGACATCGAGAATATTTTCTGCTGATTGTACCCCCGCCCAATTAAGCAGTTCCTCGATTAAATCAATTTGAGCTTGACGGCGGTCTTTTTTCTGGCTGCCATCGACACCATAGTAGCCGTGGTGCATGTGTTCGCCCCAAATCTGTTCCCACAGACCAGAGGAAGCATCGTAGAACTGCTGAATTTGCTGGTAAAGTGTTGCACTCATGAAAAAAGTAGTATTGAGACGAATTAGAATTCAAAAAAAACATACAGGTAGGCTACCATGTATGTTTTTAATTAAATAAGGGTATTTTTACTCCGGGGAAGGTAAACCGAGATTTATCCTCCCGGAAAAAATTTCTCAGTTTTACCTTAATAAACTTTTCTTCGTCAAATTTATACCAATTATTCCAAACAACATACATATACAAGAAATGAAAACCTAGATTTACTCTAACTTTCTTAATTACGAATTACGAACTTGTACTGAGCTTGTCCTGAGCCTAGCCGAAGTATTACGAACTACGAATTAATTATGACCGTTTCTCGCACAGTTTGCCTGGGATTTTTGACTGTCATCGCTATAGGAACAATCTTGTTAATGATGCCTTTCTCAACTAGCGATGGTACATGGAACAACCCTATTGTGGCGCTGTTCACCTCAACATCTGCGGTTTGTGTTACTGGCTTATCAGTGGTCGATCCTGGTACTTATTTTTCTTTTTGGGGTCAGCTGTTTATGACACTGTTGGTTCAGATTGGCGGTTTGGGCTATATGACAAGCACTACCTTTCTGATTCTGCTAATTGGACGCAAGTTTGACCTGCGACAAAAGGTAGCTATTCAACAAGCTTTAGACCGACCAGGAATGAGCGGGAGTGCCCAAGTCATCCGTTCAATTATTGCTACAACTTTAATTTTTGAAATTACAGGAATATTCTTACTTATACCAGCTTTCGTTCCAAAATATGGTTGGGATCGAGGACTTTGGTTGGCAAGTTTTCATAGTATCAATGCTTGGAATAATGCTGGTTTTAGTTTGTTTAAAGATAACTTAATTGGCTATCAATCATCCTTTTTAGTAGTCTTTACCATTAGCATGTTGATTATATTTGGGGGAATTGGCTATCAAGTAATTTTGGAAATGTATCTTTGGTTGCGCGATCGCATTCACAAAAAAACTCAAAACCAAGTCTTCACCCTAGATTTCAAAGTTGCAATCAGTACAACTCTGATATTATTATTAGTGGGGATAATAGCCTTTTTCTGTATAGAAATCAGAAACCCTGAAACATTTGGTTATCTAAATTTACGTGACCAGATATTAGTAGCTTGGTTTCAATCAGTTACTCCCAGAACTGCTGGTTTTAATACCATCGATATTGGCAAAATGACTACTGCTGGTCTATTTATTACAATTGCGCTGATGTTTATTGGTGCAAGTCCAGGTGGCACAGGAGGAGGCATGAAAACAACAACCTTGAGAGTTTTGACCAGTTGTACCAAAGCGATTCTTCAGGGTAAAGAAGAAGTTTTGTTGTACGATCGCAAGATAGCAATAACTTTAATTTTGAAAGCTGTAGGTGTGTTAGTAGGATCGGTAGCAACCGTAATTTTCGCCACGATTTTAATTAGCCTCACAGATCCAACATTAGATTTTATTCAAATTTTGTTTGAAGTAGTATCAGCCTTCGCTACTGTGGGACTTTCTACAGGCATTACAGCAAGTGTCTCTACAGGAGCAAAGCTCATCTTAATTGTCACTATGTACGTTGGAAGAGTCGGTGTTTTACTGCTGATGTCTGCCGTACTAGGAGATCCCCGCCCTACCAGAATTCACTATCCTGAAGAAAATTTACTCGTGGGATAGTTAGGGAGAGAGAGTAGGAGAAACAGGGGGAAAATAACAAATAACAAATGACAAATAACAAATGACTAAACTGATAAAATATACATTGTAAGGTAAAAATAAAATTTTTAATTCAAGCGGCATAACCGTTTTTTGCCCTAAATACAGGGAGCCATCATAAGGATAAAAAGGGTGAATCTGTCATCATTAAGTTTTTTTCGCAGTTTACGTAAAGACAACCACCAATTTGCTGTAATTGGGTTAGGTCGTTTTGGTCGCTCTGTCTGTTCCACACTGCACAATTTTGGTTATCAAGTGCTGGCAACAGATATTGATGAAAAACGAGTTTCAGAAGCATTAACTGAGGGAATAGTTGGTCATGCTTTGCAACTAGACTCTACAGAACCAGCTGCACTCAAAGAAGCTGGAATTTTTGAATTTGATACTGTAATTGTCGCAATTGGTAACTACGTTCAAGAAAGTATCATAACCACTCTCAATGTGAAAGAGGCTGGCGTACCTCATGTAGTTGCTAAAGCTTCTAGTGAAGTTCATCGTAAACTGTTGCGGCGAGTAGGCGCAGATCATGTTGTTTTTCCTGAGTATGAAGCGGGTTGTGCCCTAGCGCGTACTCTTACTAAACCAGCAATTCTAGATCGGTTTGACCTCGACCCCGATAACAGTATTGTAGAGTTGATTGTGCCTGATGAATTTCACGGCAAAACCATCACTGAACTGCAACTTCGTAACCGCTACGGTTTAAATTTGCTAGCAGTAAGCCAGGATGGGAAATTTCAAATTAATCCTGACGCTACCAAGCGTTTAGAGCGTGGTTCAGCAATGGTTGTTATTGGTTGCAATAAAGATATTAATCGTTTGCCGATTTAAAAAAGTTAGGAGTTAGGAATTAAAAGTTAGGAGTTATGCCGTGTGCAACTTTTACTCAAAATTAACTTCGAGTAGAGAATAGACTTATTGGATGAATCAAAAGCCCTCACCCTAAATCCCTCTCCCAAGTTTGGGAGAAGGGGTTGGGGGATGAGGGCAAATTGCCTTAACTCTGAGTTTTTTATTGTCCGGGACTTGTTGAAGTGGATTGTGGTTCGACTGAGACAGGTACATCGCCAGGGTTTGCGGGCGTTTCTGGTTGATTTGCCGTTTGTGGCTCAGATGTTTGTACTGTAGAATCTGAACTCTGAGAAGGAGTAGCTGTTTGACTGGCTTGAGGTTGCTGTTGCCCATTTTTCTGAGCAATTTGCTGCATTAGCTGCTCAATTTTTTGGGCTTGTTCAATGTTACCTTGCTCGCGATATTCATTGTGAGCGCGTTTCAAGACTCCACTGGCTTTTTTGAATTCGCCCTGATTATATAAAGTTACTCCCAAGTTATAGTAAGCTGAGGCACTTTTTGGATTTAGGCGAATCGCTTGCCGATAAACAGAAATAGCCTCAGAAGCTTGACCATGCATTGCTAGCAAATTTGCCATGTTGCTGTAGGCTACGGCATTTTTAGGATCTAGCTTCAAAGCTTGGCGATAATTGGCGATCGCAGGCTCGATTTGACCTTGTTGTTGCAAGGCGATCGCTAAGTTAAGATAAGCATTGGCATTGCTGCTATCTAGATTAATTGCTTTTTGGTATGCAGCGATCGCTTCCTCTGACTTTCCTTGTTCGTACAGCAACAAACCCAGATTATACAGCCCTGCCACCCTTGTGGAATCGATCGCCAAGCTCTGGCGATAAGCGGTAATTGCTGCATCTTTTTCTCCTTGTCGGTGCAACACTAACCCTAAGTTGTAATAAGCTTCGCTAGAATTGGGATTAACTTTTATCGCCTCTGTAAATTCATGTAAAGCTTCATCCAGGCGATTTTGCTCTATCAATATATTACCCAGATAATTCCGTGCTGCCCCAAGGTTAGGATCTCGCTGTAATGCTTGACGAAAGGCATATTCTGCACCTTGTAAGTCTTGGCGGTTATAGCGCGTAACTCCTTGCTGGAAAAAGCTAGCTGCTTCGAGATCCTGAGAAATTGCAGTTTCTGCCAGCAGCTTGCTAACTGGGAAATTAGTAATTGTCGGTGCAGCCAAGAGCAAAAATGCAGAACAGCCACCGAGTGTTACCTGACAAAATAAATTTAACCAATGAGAAAATAGGTATTTTTCAGACATTAATAGCAGACCTGTACTTATTTTTAACCCCTTATAAGTCAGAGTACCCACCACGAAAGAAAAAATTCCCAATTTCCAACTTTTAACTTCTAACTCTTGTACAGACGCGATTAATCGCGTCTCTTTCTTGTACAGACGCGATTAATCGCGTCTCTTCCCACTCCCCGCTCCCACAGCTGACGGCAAAATTAGCATGGCATCACCGAATGAATAAAAGCGATATCCAAAAGCGATCGCTTCGTTGTATATATTCAATAATCGTTGTCTGCCAATTAGGGCACTTACCAACATCAACAAACTAGAACGCGGTAAGTGAAAATTCGTAATCAAACCGTCTACCACCCGCCATTGGTAGCCGGGATAAATAAACAAGTCTGTTTTTCCGCAAAATGGTTGTAAATTACCAGATTGAGCCGCCCCTTCTAAAGCCCGTACTGCCGTTGTTCCCACAGCAATAATTCGACCGCCAGCAGCTTTAGTGGCGCGGATTTGCTCTACTGTAGCCGCAGGAACTTCAATCCATTCTTCATGCATCTGATGGGTAGTTACGTCCTCTACTTCCACAGGGCGAAATGTGCCGACACCAACGTGTAGCGTCACAAAAGCTCGATCGATTTGGCGATCGCCCAACTTTTGTAATAATTCTGGGGTAAAGTGTAATCCTGCCGTCGGAGCTGCGATCGCTCCTGGTTGTTTAGCATAAACTGTCTGATACTGCTCATCAGCTGCTTCTGAGGTAGTGATATATGGTGGTAACGGTACTTCACCAAATACCTCTAACAGTTCCACCAAAGTCTTACCCTCTGGTACATCAAATTGCAACAAACGCCCCCCAGTAGCTGCATCTGTTTCTAGAACCGTAGCCGTGAGTTGGTGACACTTCGACAAGCTCAGTGCATCGCTGGGTACTAAAGAAGAATCTTTACAATCCTTAATTCCTAATTGCCTTCCTGTAAAAACAATCTTCGCTCCCCGTTTGAAGCTTTTTCCTGGCTTAACTAAAGCTAACCAACAGTTATGCTGCCGTTCTTCCAACAGCAACACCTGGATTTTCGCACCAGTGGATTTATGACCATAAAGCCGCGCTGGAATGACTCTTGTATTGTTCATAACCAACAAATCACCAGAGCGCAGCAGTGCAGGCAAATCATGGAAAATATGGTGTAGAGGTGCTGTTTCGATGCCTGTAGTCGGAGAATCAACTACCAGTAACCGCGAACTATCTCTAGGAACTGCTGGGTTTTGGGCAATGAGTTCTGGAGGTAGTTCGTAGTCATAGCCAGCTACCGAGCAATCTAATTCAAAATTTTTTTCTTGTGGGCTAGATGTATCTTTCAAATTGACTTGTACTAGTTTTTGGTTTATTTAGTATTTATACTCTCTTAAAAAGGCTGAGTTAAGTTTTACCTTATATTGGAACTTTAAGGCATCTTCGCTCAGTTTTGCCGCTAGGCTATAAGATTGTTACTATTAAGTAACACGGAAAAATTAATATAAAAATTGGGTAAACCTCCCCATCTAAAAACGGGGGCTTTTACCCTACCGGGAACAGGCACTGATTGACGAATATAGATATGTAGGATTGGCTTTGATCCCAAGCACCAACAAACATGGAATACTTGTACTATCTGGCAAATGCCAGTCTAACCCTGAGGGTCGTTCAACACCTCCACGCTAGACCCCAGACACCAGTTTCGTTCGTCACCGTAATTCATCAAATTGATGGCTGGGTGGTTAGGATCAAACTCAAAGGTCAAGTCTCGCCCCAAGAAGATGGCGACTTTCGGGCTTTTCTAAATGAATTAGGAATTAGCTATGAGCCGCCAATGAGGGTGCAAATGGCACTTTGGAGTTTGGAAGCTGGACAGTGCCCTGTGGATGTGATGCGTCGTTATCAGGTAGCGATCGTTTCTCACGGTAGCCCAGAAAGAGACGAAATTGAAGCGTTCCGGCAGCAGTTTGTCCGGGGCTTAGGTTACTGTCCAGAAACTTTAGCGTAAGCCTATTTGGTTCTAACGCTACTACAAAATTATTGGTCATTGGTAATTAAGATATTTTATCGATTACCAATTAACCATTATCAATTGAAAAGTCAAAAGCTGCCAGAATGTATTCTTGCAGCTTAAACTTATATCCGGGTACTGATGAAGTAGCTAAAGCTTCCTGATTTGCTGTAACCCCAGTCAGATTTTTTGATATCCTTTGACAGTAGACAATAGCAACATCAAATCGACAAGAATAATCTGCCTTCTCAGGATACTGGGCTAAGAATATTTCAGCTGTACGACAGATTTTTGCTTGCTTTTGTGGAGTGATTGCGCTTCTTCCCCCGGCATCCCAACTACCTGAACTACGGGTTTTGACTTCAACAAATGCCAATATTGAGTGCTGAGTGCTGAGTTCTCCTACTGCTCCTCTGCTCCCCTGCTTCCCTGCTGCCTCTGCTTTTCTATCATATTCAGCGATGATATCAATTTCTCCCCAGCGACAAGAAAAGCGACGATGAAGAATTATCCAACCTGTAGCTTGCAACCATTGGGCTACTAGGTCTTCTCCTAATGAACCAATATCTGGATAATGAGATGGAGGAAGGTTAGCCATTGACTAAAAATATGATGAATTCTGTGAATTCTAGGTTAAGCGATGCCTGCGGCGGTCTACGCCTACGCACAACGGGTTCTACACTCGACTTATCCCGAACAAAGTTGAGGTTGAAGTATAAAACAGACCATCACATTTGGGCAAGCATACTCAGCTTATTTCTGTGGGGAATAATTGCCATCAGCGCAACGGTCGGTTTTGCTCCAACAGCTTTGGCACTCGAATATAACAAAGAAATTTTGGTCGAGGCTGATTTTTCAGGACGTGATTTAACAGACTCTAGCTTTACTAAAGCTAATCTTCGCCAGAGCAACTTCAGTCACGCTAATTTGAACGGCGTCAGTTTTTTTGCAGCAAATTTGGAGTCTGCAAATTTGGAGGGTTCTGATTTGAGAAATGCGACTTTAGACTCGGCTCGTTTAGTCAGAGCAAATTTGACAAATGCACTATTGGAGGGTGCTTTTGCTGCTAACGCCAGATTTGATGGTGCAGTCATTGACGGGGCAGATTTTACCGATACGCTGCTGCGTCCCGATGAGCAAAAAAAATTGTGCAAACTTGCCAAGGGAACTAATCCGATTACAGGACGAGATACGCGTGACACGTTGTTTTGTCCTTAGTATTTTCTACCTGGGAATTGGGAATTGGGCATTGGGCATTGCTTATTCCCCATTCCCCACTTATAAAATATTGAGCAACTACCAACCACTTGCACCAATCTTTTGACATACAATTTTCATACCTTTGCCTGGTGAAGAACTTGCTACAAAAGGGATTTCTCCTTTTTCTTTATCCTCTTCAAGTAGCTGTCCTTCTGGCCCGTAAATCGCAATGCGATTGCGAAACAGCCGCGATTCTTTGCACGATGCATCAAAGGTAGTCTCGAAGATGCCATCTCCATAGATCCCGTAAAGCTTGTATATCGTGCCCTTAATCGTTTTTGTGTCCAGAGCTACGCTGTTTCCCAATTTATCATGCCCTACAGTGATATATCTTTCTGCATCTTGAGCGATGGCTACGCCAACACCTCCGGTGAACGCACTGCCATTACTCAATAAAATAGCGATCGCACCTACTATGCCGCCTAACTTAAAATACATACAGTTTCAAAATATCAGATTTCATATATTTCTACCCGCGATCAAAGCGGTTCTGGCAGGGTAAAAGCACTGAAATCAAGACAGAACAAGCTGTTATACTAGTTAGTAACACCTTATGGGAAGCCTCAAGCACTAAATAAATAGCTGCAATACTTTTCAAAGTATGAGTGAAACACTTGGTGATATTGCCATACTGCCTCAGTTTCCCGATCGCACTCAACTACCAGAGTCTGATGGTGCGTTTGTGTTCGCAAAGCTGGCAAGCCGAAAAACTTAGTAATCACAGGCAAAAGCTTACTACAGGCTTCAACTAGTTTCACCGTAGTAGGCAAATCAGCGATGTCTACGACGGGCTACGCCTACGCACCTGATAACAAGTCAAGATTGTATCTGATTTTGTAAGTTACTTGCAAAATTTTCAAAGTTATGAATTAAAATTGTTTACATACGTGCGATAGCTAAAAAAGCGAATTATGAATACTTTTATTGTCAAAGTAAGCGCTTTTTGGGATTCTGAGGTTGATGTGTGGGTAGCTAGCAGTGATAATCTACCTGGGTTGGTTACAGAAGCTTCTACTATTGAGATGTTAACAGCAAAACTCAAAGCTATGATTCCAGAACTTATTGAATTAAATAAAGTTGAATCTGGCAACAAAGATTACATTGATTTATACTTAACAACGCATCGTCATGAATCAATCAAAGTGGCTGGCTAATGAGTGTTTCCTTTACTCCTGAAGTTAAAAAGCTTTTAACAGAAGCCGGATGTTATTTTAAAAGGCAAGGGAAAGGAGATCATGAAATTTGGTATAGCCCAATTACAGATAATAACTTTGTAGTTGATAGTAAAATAAAATCACGTCATACTGCAAATGGAGTATTGAAACAAGCTGGTTTAGATAAGCATTTTTGAGTTTATTAAGAGAGCGATCGGAAATATTGCTGCTCCCACCCAAACATAAGCTGTACTATGGTAGTCCCACATGGGTTTAGCATCTGATATCTGACCAAACCAGATAGATACGCGAAGGTGAAACAAAAGCAGGTAGTGCTAGCACTAATGACCTAGCATTCAAACCCTGTATTAATAACATATTCGATTTCTACACCTGAATGTTCTCTTGGAAAATAATCACACTTATTCTTTGCTTGAGTTTAAAAAGTATTTTCACGTATTACCACGGTTGTTTTATATGTAAGAATAATATGTCATTAAACTAAACTTATCCGATTTTAATGATGACAGTATCAAAATTTGAGCAATTAAAAAATTTAGTCAGTGAAGATTATAAAAATACATATTTATATGTTGATGAAAGTTTTAGATTCATTGAAACTATTTAAAAAAAATAGCTGAGTATTTAGGGTGCAAACTTAATAACATATCTATCCTTAGTTGTGAAAACAATTTAATTCCTATTAATTGTCATTTTCGACATGCAATTAGTATAAAAAAAAGAAGGTTTTTTCGGATTTCAATTACTAATTAAGTTAAAAGATGGAGGTTTTAGTATTAACAACTGTGGGCGAAGCTTTGCTGATAACAATTTACTGCCTCCATCAGGAATAGTTCTTTATATATCCATTAAGAAAATAGATGCTAATGTATATAGTGTAGTTACTCCACATTTGGAAGAAGAAGAAATAGGAAGTAAAATATTCACTATAAATACTTGTGAAAATATTTCATATTCGGAATTTCTTGAATCATGCTTTAATGTTATGGAAAAAATTCTTGAAGGCGGTTTAAATGAAAGAAGTAGAAGATTGTCACTAGAGTCTAATTCCGTAAATAAAGTAGCATTTGGATTTCAGTTACCCTTAAGCGAGTAATAATGCTGTGCAGTCGCGGTTGCCACAATCTTTAAAAACTTCAAGTTTTTTCTTCGGTCAATAAGAAACAAAATGTAATAGTCTCTTACTGGCTATTTATATTCTACGAACCACTCACACTGATCGCACCGCCATTTTAGTGCATCTTTTTTAGGCAGATAAGATGAAATTTTAGGGACTTGCAAATATTTACCATCCATTTCGCCATAGGAAGTATGCCGCAAACTAGGAGCAAAACGTACCTGCATTGTCTCCGGGTTAATAGTAATCAGATTAAGGTCAAATAGTGTATGTATATCTGCCCGTAGGAGCAATCCATTTGAAGGGTGATTATTTTCCGTTTCATTGTAAGGAATGATGTGAGCAGCTTCCAAGGCTTCTTGTGCATCATATCCAGTAATGGCACAGCGATAATTGTAGGCTTCAAGCAAACTTTGACGAAACTGAGGTTGTCCTTGCCGTCGAGCAATAGATATAGTAATTCGCTCTCTAGCTTGCTTTATACTTTTTGGATTGAAAAACCCGTCAGCCTCAATAACCGCAGTAAGCTCCTTTATCTCTGCTAATTGATTGTGGTTAATCTTTTCTGAAATCCCCTGACTGTTTTCTTTATTCGTGTCTTCAATACGGTTATTTAAAATCGGTGGGTTAGCAGCAGACTTGTTTGTAGTTTCTACTTCTGTGGGGCTATCATTAACAGTTTCAGTGATTTCCTGAATATCCTCAATAATGGCATCTTTATTAGTAGCATTGAAAGACTGAATCAGGTTCAGTGCCTCCTGATAATATTCTAAAAATCCGCCGTGCTGATAAAGATCAGCAGCTTTCTCTAAATCCTCAATTGCTCCTAGTTTATCACCTACTTGATAGCGGGCAAGACCGCGATATTCGTATACGTCAGGATATTTATCAGCAATCTTAATCGCATGGTTATAATCTTCAATAGCTCTTTGATAATTTCTCAATTCATTGTAAGCATTGCCTCGGTTAATGTAGTCAACAGCATTGTTATAACCATGTTTATAAAAAGAAATTTCTTTACTGTAATCCTCAATCGCTCCCTCATAATCTCCCAGATTATAGCGAGCATTTCCGCGATTATTGTAGGTTGAGCAGTATCTAATCCGACTAGGATCTTTTTGAATTGCTGTGTTGTAATCCTTGATGGCTCCTTGATAATCTCCTAAATTAGCGCGTGCATAGCCAAGGTCACTGTATAACTCAGCCCAATTGTAAGAACCACAAAAATTACTAGGTGTTAGCTGAATTGCCTGTTCGTAATCCTTAATAGCCCCCTCATAATCTCCCAATTCACTACGGGCTTGACCCCGTTGATAGTAAGCATAGGGATAGTCAGGGTCAAGCTGAATTGATCTATCAGCATCTTCAAATGCTCCTTGGTAATTGCTCTGCTGGTAGTGCAATTCTGCTCGTAAATAATATGCAGAAGCATAGTTTGGATCTAGCTCAATCGCCTTGTTGTAATCCTCTATTGCTCCTTTGTAATCTCTCAAGTTTCTGCGTTCCTGACCTCGCATACAATAAGCACTATCATTATTTGGATTTATGCAAATTGCTTGAGTATAATCCTCTATTGCTCCTTGGTAGTCCGTTAGTAAATTACGAACGCTAGCTCGTTCTTTATAAGCATTAGCATCATTTCTATTTACCCGAATTTCTCTAGTCCAATATGTAAAATCGCATTGTAATCTATTTTCATGACTCAAATCTTTTGGCAAAGCTTGATTATAATCTTCCATATTTCTTTAAAAATAAAGTTTTAAGATATTATTTAAAATGGCTTTTTTAACAAAATGCAAATCTGTTGTTTGAACTTAAAAATTACATCCACATGACTAACTGGCGATGTTGTATGAGACGACCTATCTATAGGATTCCCAAAATCTAAGCAACTCTTAACAATCATGCTATAGTCATAGTCAAAAAGCTTAAACAAAGACTGATCGCAACATTGAACAGCAACTAGCTAAAAAATAGTGATGGGCTACGCCCCGCCGGAGGCGATCGCATCCAGCAAGTATGCAGGGTTGACCCCTTAATCAATCAGGGTATTCAATCCCCGTTTCTTAACTAGGTGCAACAGCTTAAGAGCAGTGCCACTGGGACGCTTCTGACCGATTTCCCACTTTTGAACCGTTGATAGACTTGTATTTAAAATCGCAGCAAATACTGCCTGACTTACATGAGATGATTCGCGTATTTGCTTAATTTGTTCAGGTTCTAGCGGTTCAATCACAGACAAGCACAGACTGTCGAATTCACGCAATGTAGTTTGATCCATCAGTCCAGCCTTGTGCAGCCCTGTAGCCGTTTCGTGAACTGCTTCAAGAATCGCTGATTTCTTCTTCGCCATTGCAAATTACCTCCATCAATTCATCTTCCAGCTTGGCCTTTTCTAGATCCTCTAGCGTGTAAGATAACAGCACTGATGCCAGCTTTTTTAATGCTTTTTCTTCTTTTTTGTTAATGTTACTGCGCTCGTTTTTCGAGAAGCCGAAAACAAAAAACCAGCAATCTCCCTTGTTGGTTGCGACCAATGTACGAAAGTCACCACGCTTACCTTGTCCAGAGTGGGCAATCCGCTTTTTGAACAGCCCGCCTCCTAGATCGGCTTCGTAAAGTCCTGCTGTCATTTCGTTTACAGCCGCGCAGAGGCTGAGGTCGTTTAAACCCTCTTTGCGTGCCCAACGGTCAAACCATCGGGTTTTGTAAATTATCATGCTATGGTCATTATCTTCGCTTATTATATAGCACCAAGTGCTATGCTTGGCAATACACTATAAAACTCAAAAAGCTTGAACAAAGACCGATCGCAACATTGAGCAGGAACTAGTTAAAAAAGAGCGATGGGCTACGCCCCGCCGGAGGCGATCGCACTCCACTAAATACAATGAGGAACTACTGTTGTACCTCAAAATTTATCTCACACTCCTAACCCACTCAGTAATTCCCTGAGCGATCGCTTTTGCCATTTTCTTCTGTTCTTCTGGGTTCACTACCTGCTCAAATTCATCGGGATTACTCATAAAACCCAATTCCAACAACACTGATGGTGCAGCTGTCGGACGTGTCAGCGCCAAATTATCCCAAAATACACCATAAGAAGGTTTGCCGAGTTTTTTAACAACATAGGTCTGTAAAAACATTGCCAAGTTATGGGCTTGGGGTTGATACCAAAAAGCAGCGAATCCCTTGGTTTTTTCAGCATCACCATCATCGGGTAGGGAGTTGTGGTGTATAGAAATAGCGATCGCAGGTTCTTCTTGACTGATAATTGCCTGACGTTCTACTAGCGAAACTTCCTTGTCGTCCTCCCGTGTCATTACTACCGTTGCTCCTTCCTTCACCAACTCATCGCGCAGCAACTTAGATACCACCAAATTCACATCTTTTTCTAAATATCCAGTTGGGCCACTGGCACCAGATTCTTTACCGCCATGCCCTGGATCTAGTACAATCTTGAAATTAGCTAAAAGCTTGCGTCTTGTGTTCCCGATTTTAGGCGGATGACGCAAAGCCAAAACCAGGGTTGTACCGTCGTATCTCAGCTTATATCCCCACTGTTGAGCTTTTTTGAGGTTAAAGGTGTATTTTACTTGTCCTGGGGCTTCCTGTTGCCAGTCTAGGCGATAAATTAGGGGGTCATCATCCAGGCGAATTATGTCCGTTTGGGCAGTGGTATTGTAGAGAGTGAGAGCGAAAGCACCCTTACTTTGTTGCACGCTCACAGGTACGGGAACTTGTAAAGGGAAAACTATTTCTGTCGCACTAGGGAGTTGACGGTATCCGACACTGCGAATTATTGTTTGTGGCGGAACTGCACCAGGTAGAATGCGGGTTTCTTTACTATTAATCCAAGCGCCGTAATCTAGGCGCAACCATTCACCTTCCCTACCTGTAACTGTTGCGCGTGTGCCTTTGGGCAGTGGTGTGAGTCGGGAATAATCGGTGCTAGGGCCAGTACGAGCAACGCCTGACTCTACTGTAACCTCAAAAACTGGCAATTGCGCTCTTGAGAGGATTTCAATCTTACCAGATCCTGGTTGAGTTATCGTCTTGCCGTCAAGTGTCAGTTGAAATTGAGGTTTTCCCAGATCGGCGGCTGTTGCCACCGTAGTGCAACCTTGATAGTTGCCTAGGCTAGACTGGGCATGAGGCTGATTTTGACCTGTCAAAGCTGCCAAATTACTTGGTAGTTGTGCTTGTTGAGGTTGGGGTAAAAGGGCAATAGTTTGATTAGCCAGGGTTACAGAGACATTAGCGTTAGGGGGTGCGATCCCTTCGGGGAGCTTCGCTAACGCGCCAAAACAAATTACTTCTCCCGGTAATCTGGCAATGTCAACTGCGGGAGTCAGGGAATCTTTCGCAAAAGCTACCCCCTGTGGTAGTTCAGGGCTAGCGTTAAGCCCGATCACCTTAATTTTAAGTTCTTGATTGTGGTAACGCACAGTAAAAAGATTCTCCCCCAACTGCAAGGGGAAACTAGGGGAAAAATGACCAGCTTTGCTGCGGGTAATTGGCTTACTATTGATCAAAACCTGACCATCTGGTGGTGCAGTGCCCAGAAAAAAGATTTTTTGGGCACTTGTCTGGTAGTTTGTCTGGGGAAAAACGACTATAAGAGATGGCTCTGCCAATGCTACCGAGGAGGTGAGAATACAGCCTAATATTACTAATCCTAAGAGGTTTTTCACAGCAAATCACAGAAGATGACACCACAACAACTGTGGCACAATGACGGGATGTATTTTTAGAAGTTGTTAGAAATTCAAACTACTATGACTAAGTTTATCTTTGTTACTGGAGGCGTAGTTTCCAGTATTGGTAAGGGCATTGTAGCAGCAAGTCTAGGGCGTTTGCTCAAGTCGCGCGAATATTCGGTGTCGATTCTCAAACTCGACCCTTATATCAATATCGATCCTGGCACGATGAGTCCCTTTCAGCATGGGGAAGTATTCGTTACCCAAGATGGTGCGGAGACAGATTTAGACTTGGGGCATTACGAACGCTTTACCGATACCTCGATGTCGCGTTTGAACTGCGTTACTACTGGCTCGATTTACCAGGCAGTCATCAATAAAGAACGGCGCGGAGATTACAATGGCGGTACTGTACAGGTAATTCCTCATATTACCAATGAAATTAAAGACCGGATTCTGCGAGTTGCTAAAAGTACAAATCCTTCTGTAGTAATTACAGAAATCGGCGGGACGGTGGGAGATATTGAATCGCTGCCGTTTTTGGAAGCAATTCGCCAGTTCCGTAAAGAGGTGGGGCGGCAGAATGTGCTGTATATGCACGTAACTTTGGTGCCGTGGATTGCCTCTGCGGGTGAAATGAAAACTAAGCCGACACAGCATTCAGTTAAAGAACTCAGATCCATTGGCATTCAACCAGATATTTTAGTTTGTCGGAGCGATCGCCCTTTACCCAAGGGATTAAAGCAGAAATTGTCGGGATTTTGCGATGTGCCGGAAGAATGCGTTATCACTTCTCAAGATGCCAAAAGTATCTATGAAGTACCGCTAAATCTAGAACGGGAAGGAATGGCAGAACAAGTGCTGAACTTGCTGCAAATGGAACAACGTAAACCAGATTTGACGCAGTGGCAAACCCTGGTACAACGCTTGCATAGTCCTAAACACGAGGTAGAAATTGCCATTGTTGGTAAATATGTGCAGTTAAGTGATGCCTACCTATCTGTAGTGGAAGCGCTGAACCATGCTGCAATCTCCACTTATGGCAAACTGCGTCTGCGTTGGGTGAATTCAGAAGAATTGGAAACTGAACCAGCCGAAAATTATCTTAAAGGTGTCGATGGCATAGTTGTACCAGGAGGTTTCGGGGTTCGAGGAGTCGATGGCAAAATTGCCGCCATTAAATACGCCCGCGATCGCCAAATTCCCTTCTTGGGTTTATGCCTGGGTATGCAATGTTCTGTGATTGAATGGGCCAGAAACGTAGGGGGATTAACAGGTGCTAATAGTGCTGAATTTGACCCTTACACAACTAATCCGGTAATTAATTTATTGCCAGAACAGCAGGAAGTTGTGGATTTAGGGGGTACAATGCGCTTAGGATTATATCCTTGTCGTGTTCTCCCTGATACTTTAGCTTTTAAGCTCTATCAAGAAGATGTAATTTATGAACGACATCGACATCGCTATGAGTTCAACAATGCTTACCGCGATTTGTTGTTAAAGTCTGGCTATGTAATTAGTGGTACTTCTCCTGATGGACGTTTAGTTGAAATTGTGGAATTAACCAAGCACCCATTCTTTCTTGCTTGCCAATTTCATCCAGAATTTCAATCACGCCCCAGTACACCTCATCCTTTATTTAAAGGATTCATTCAAACAGCGATCGCTCTTTCCCTTTCGACATCTAGCACACCAACACCATTGGAGGTGTCATAACAATTCAAAATTCAAAATTCAAAATTCAAAATTAATTGCAACATTAACTTAAGACTTCAGTAGATTTGGATATCCAGGGTGCATCATTCGTAAATTTCGGACTTGAGGAGATGTTGTGGCGTACTGGGTGAAAATCCTTTACGAGAGGAAAGAATATGTAGTAAATTTTGAACGTGTCCATGCTTTTTGTTATGAACTGAATGGCAGAGTTACTTTTTGGCTACCCGATAGTGCCATTCCCATAATAATTAACCCACAAAATAACCTGGAAGATTATCAAAAAATTCTCGATTATTTAGAATGTGTGACAGGATTAGAATTAGAGCGTGCCCACTGGGTGAAAATAATTTACGAAAAAAATGAATATGTCATTAATCTCAACTGCATCAGTTCCTTTTGTCACGAACCGAACGGCAGGATAACTTTTTGGTTGCCAGATGGCACTATTCCTATTATCATCAACCCTGTGAGTAATCCTGAATCTTATGAAAAAGTTGTGAAATACGTTCAAAAAGCAACAGGATATTCTTTGTCTTGAAATTTCTGTATAGCAGAACAAGGTAAAATTAACAATTCAAAATTCACGCATTCAAATATTTTAAAACTTCTGCCTCCTGCCTCATCCCAACTACAAATATTTACGCGATTCTACTTATCACTTACTGCCATTCATCAAAAATTTGTTTTATCCGCTCAATTGCCGTGTCTGCTGCTTCTTCTGGAGATATTCTATTGACAACTATTCCATTGAGAGCTTTACCCCAAACATTCTCTTCTAAAACTAGGCTGTAAGCAGGGTTTTGGACAATATAAAATGGACGAGTATCTTTAGTTAATGTTTGAGTTGCAGTGGAAAGATGAGGATCTGCTGGATTTGTCCAAAAAGGATCTTTCCAAACAGGCTTCATTACTGGTAGATACCGACCTCCGGTAGCTTTGAGATAGTTTCCTATAATCTCAGGTTTAATTAAATATGCGAGAAAGTCTTTGGCTACCTTTTGGTTTTTAGACTCGGCAAACAAAACTATTTCATTAATCGAGACTAAGAAGCGCATCGGTTTACCATTAGGTTTGTTCGGAAATTCTAGGATACCAAGCTTGTGACGATAGGTGTCAGAATCTTGGCGGACAGCAGCAGAAATCGAGAGCGAACTGTTAGGCGTCATAACCACGCCACGATTGAGTAAGCTGCGATTATTGTCTGGATTTAACCAGTTTACTGCGTCTGGTGGTACGTAGCCTTGCTGGAAAAATTTCGCATACCACTCTAAGCTTTTAACAATACCTTGATACACCTTGGGATCGTTGAGCAGAAGTTGACCCTTGGAGTCTAAAATTTGGACATTGTATGCCTCTAAAATCTGCTCAAATAAGTAGTAGGTATCCGTAGAACCAGTGGAGAAAGGAAAGCCTAACCCGTAAATATTCTGTTTTTGCTGTGCGCGCAAATCATCCTGCACTTGTTTCCAAAACTCCCAGAAAGCATCCCAGTCTTTAGGGATATCGCTTTGAGTTCGACCTACTTTCTCTAGTAAGTCTCGCCAGTAAAAGATGTGAATTGTTAATTGATTAATTGGGACTGCATAGTAACTCGGTTTTTTATCAACGTTGTTATATAAACGAACTGCTTCCAACACACCTTCAGAATAAATACTTTTGACTGGCTCAATTACATCAGAGACATCTGCCAATTTACCTTCCCAGGCAAGACGTGGATACAGCTCCCTCTCAGCACTGCTATTTATGACGAGATCGGGTGAATTACCTGCCTGAAGTGCCCTTTGAGTCTTTTGTGGCAACTCATCGTTAGTATAGAAAGTAAGTTTAATTTTGTTGCCGCTTTGTTGTTCCCAGTTACTAATTATCTTCTGAAGCGCTTCATCCTCTTCCAAGGTATAACCTTTATCTGACCAAATCTTCAGGACTTTACTGTTAATAGGAGATTCGGTGACTGAAGATTGGCTAGATTTTAAGATGTTAATGCAGGCAAGAATTATCAAGCTGAATATTAATGCCGCGAGTACGTAGCGATGGCTAGCTCTTATTAGCATTACGGTAAAAGTTTGCTTGACTCTTTGCTGATACTTCAAGCCTTTAGTCATTGGACTGGCTTTGGTTCTGAATAACATACTCATTTTATGATTTTTGTCAGAAAAACATCTTTACTGCATCTTCTGACATTACATAGCGCTTATTCAAGCTTAAATAGTTGCTTTTCACTCACTTTTCAACATCAGTTAGAATTGCTAAGTAAGTGGGCAAGAATAAATTAAACTATGTTACGTAATGTAAAATTAATTAAATTACCTCGTAGTTAGAGCTTAATTTTTCTTCTAATTTGTAAAGACAGATGTCTCTAGCTGGGGTTGTTTGAACCATAATTTAAAATCTTGAATAGTTTTGCCATGCCAACTTTGCTGCACCTACTATCCCAGCAAAATTGCCTAACTCCGCTGGCAATATCTGTAAACCCTCTCGCGATAAAGGCTGCACTCGCTTCTCAATTTCTGCCTTCACACTTGGTAAGAAAAACTCAAAGCTACCACTGATACCGCCACCAATCACGATCGCTTGTGGTGTGAGTACATAAATCAAACTCGTCAAACCAATTCCCAAATTAGCACCATATTCTTGCCAAAAAGTCAATGCTGCGGCATCTCCTTGTTGGGCAAGAAAACCCAATTCGATGGGTTCCTTGAGAGTGCGGCGGCGAATTGCAGTAGCACAGGCATATTGTTCCAAAGAGCCTCGATTGCCACTATTACAAATTGGCCCATCAGGATTTAATGAAATTAAACCCAATTCCCCGGCGGCTCCTTGATGTCCAATAAATAGTTTGCCATCAAGGATAATTGCGCCACCAACCCCAGTACCTAAAGTTAGCAGAATCAGATTTTGAAAGTGGCGACCGGCTCCCAGCCAAGCTTCTCCCAAAAGAGCGCAATTAGCATCATTAGCGATCGCAGTTGGTTTGCCAGTTTTAGCTTCTAACCAGTCTGCTAAAGGCACATCGATCCATCCAGGTAAGTTAATAGCGATTTTGGCAATGCGTCCGGCGGCATCGGATGGGCCAGGAGTACCAACACCAATCGCAACAGCTTGATTACCTGGATCGATTTGAGCGATCGCATCTACCAGAACCGCCAACACCGCTTCCGGCGTTGTTGGTTGAGGAGATACCACAGTCAAAGATTGCAGACAAGTACCATCATCTGCAAAACGCCCCAGCTTAATTGCTGTTCCCCCAACATCAATGCCAACTACTTGAATTTTGTCATTTGTCATTTGTCATTTGTCATTTGTCATTTGTAATTGGGTATGAGGCATTAGGCATTGGTAATTGGTGAACAGTTATCACCCATTCCCTATTCCCTATCATCGAGTTCAAAATCAACAATTCGTCAGGGTTTTAGGATTTGGCACGAAAATATTCTAAATTTTCTGTCCTATTGGGTGCGACTCGTAAATTAGCAACAGTCATAGTACGAACACTAGATTGCTCTTGCCAAGCTGTAATTGGCGCACCTCTTAAGATACCAGCAAGAGCAACGGAAAGGATAAAGCCGCCAGTAGCGGCAGCAATTAACGTTAGATTATCTTTCATACAAATCTCTGTATTGTTTATTTGTCATTTGTCATTTGTCTAAAATTAATGACCATTGTACAGACGCGATTAATCGCGTCTCTACTGACCAATGACTATTGTCGGATTCTATTTTCTCTCCGTAATCGGGGATTGACAAATTCATTTAACCCCTCACCAAGTAGTGATAACCCTACCACCATAAATGTCATCGTTAAACCAGGGAAAAGTGTAGTCCACCAAATACCAGTAGGTAGAGCTTCTAGGGCTTGTTTTAAATCGTGTCCCCATTCTGCCACTTCTTCGGGAAGTCCTAACCCCAAAAAGCCCAAACCGCCCAACACCAAAATCGCATCAGCGGCGTTGAGCGTGAATAGGACGGGTACGCTTTGAATGACGTTGAAAAACAAATAACGAGAAAGCACAACCCAAGTGGAAGCGCCCATTGCTTGAGCAGCTTCGATGAACACTTCGGTTTTCACGCTAACGGTGTGGTTACGAACAACGCGGTAATATTGGGGGATGTAAGCAATGCTAATAGCGATCGCTGCATTCAATATCCCACGCCCCACCACAAAGGCCAGTGTCACAGACAGCAGTAGTCCCGGTAAGGTGTAGATACTATCCATAATAAATAGCAGCACTTTATCCAATTTACCGCCGAGATAACCACTCAGCATCCCCAAAGGCACACCGATAATCATACTCAGCGCCGTTGCCAAAATCACCACCTGCAAAGCAGCTTGAGCGCCGAACAATGTCCGGGAGAACACATCATAGCCCAGACGGCTAGTACCAAACCAATGTTTAGCTGAGGGTGGCTCGTGAATTGGATTAGAGAGAAAATCTTTGGGGTTTTGCAGCCATCCCCAAGCCTGCAATACGGGAGCGAAAAATGCCAGGAAGATGAAAAATAGGGTAATGGCTAACCCGATGAGCATGAGTTTTTGGGAAAGATTGAGACTTTTGCCAAACTGTAAAAATGTCGGTAGTCGCCGTTTTGTAATGGCCATAAAGCGATCGCCTGGAGCAAAGCTTGATACGCTGACCATTTTACATATTTAGATAGGGGATTGCGTAAACATCTTTAAATAAAAGTCCGACTACTTCACGTGGATACAGATATAGACTGAGTTAGAGGTGAAATTATGCCTGATTTTTGCCAAAGCTTTTAACTACGATTCAGAGTCCTACAATATTCGCGATAATCTTTATCAACGAATCAGTCCTCTTGATGATGCAGCCTTTAATTTTTTTGACACACTTTCAGTATTTTAACTGTGGTCTTGGCTGTTAATACTTAATTAATATGTAGCACAATATTTTTTATTATCTTAGTCATTGTGAAACCTCTTCTACAGACTTACTTAGAACAAGAAATCTGGATACTAGTGAGAGATAAGTGGTATTTCGCCACAATTATCGGAGTTTGGGATGATTTATTGTCCTTTAAACATAGAACTTACAACAAAGATACAGAGGAGGATACTTTCTGGGAAATGGTTGTGAAAATCAGTGAAGTAATTGCTATTGATAAAGTTAGGTCTATTATTAGTAGAAAACCAGAGATGCTTATTTCACGGCTCCTAGAAACCGATCAAAGTACAAGCGATCCTCATCAAGATAATTAATATTAATTAGCTCAATTTAGGAGATAGACTCATTCTTTGCACCTGTATCAAGATGCAAAAAATGAGCAGTAAAGTTGTCAGCTATGACGCAATACAGTTCAGAATGAGCAACAAAACCCTGATGTAGAGACGCGATTTATCGCGTCTTAAAATACCAATTATCTACACCAATAACCTATAATCCAAACGTATTGGGCTATGGCAGGTGTTGGATATTGGGAACTGTCCAATACGTACTATCTCAAAGATTACTTTCAATCAACTGGCGATATTCGCTCTTTTGCTTCACGCCTTTGACTTCCTTCACCAGTTCCTTATTTTTGAACAATTGAACCGTTGGCGTTCCTGTCACACCAGCATTTTCAGCAATATCTCGGTCTTTGTCGATGTCAATTTCCACAAAGTGAATCTTGCTATCAAATTCATCCACCACTTTATTTAAAATTGGCTTCAGGGTATGACAAGGGCCACAACCAGGAGAAACGTATTTAACCAGGAGTAAGCGATCGCTTTCATGGAACAATTTCCGTAAAGCATAGCCTCCTTCATGGCGTGTCCCATCCAAATTAAATCCAGCTTCTTCCTCAGCTTCAGTCTTTTCGGCTGGCTGATGTTCTAATTCATTATCTTTTGTTTCTGGCTGTTGATGGAATTCTTGAATCAAGCCACTGGATGACAACCAGCGTTCTGCCAACATCGCCGCCATACAACCAGTACCCGCAGCCGTAATTGCTTGGCGAAACTCATGATCTTGTACGTCGCCAGCAGCAAAAACGCCTTCTACACTGGTTTCTACAGAACCAGGCTTAGTGACAACGTAACCTACTTCATCCAGTTCTAATTGTCCTTTAAATAGAGAGGTATTGGGACTGTGACCAACGGCGTAAAATAAACCCTTAGCGTGCAGTTGGCTCTCTTCACCAGTTTTAGTATTGCGGACTTTCACCCCTTCCATATGACCATTACCGAAGATATCCACGGCTTCTGTGTTCCAATGCACTTGGATTTTCGGGTTGTTCAAAACGCGGTCTTGCATGGCTTTAGAAGCCCGCATTTTATCGGTGCGTACCAACATATTTACCTTAGAACCGTATTTAGTGAGGTAAATTGACTCTTCTGCCGCCGAGTCGCCAGCACCAATCACAGCCAATTCTGCGCCGTGGAAAATTGGTGTTGCACCATCGCAAATTGCACAAGCGGAAATACCCCGACTCCAAAATTCGTGTTCGTTGGGTAAACCCAAACGCTTTGCTGTTGCACCCGTAGCAATAACGATGCTGTTGGTTTTAATTTCCCTTTCTTGCGATCGCACTGTAAATGGACGCTGACTCAAGTCAACTGAGATAACATCTTCAGTATATAGTTCAGCCCCCCAGCGCTCTGCCTGCGCCTTCATCTGATCCATCAGTTCTGGCCCAGTAATTCCTTTAGGAAATCCCGGAAAATTCTCAACTTCCGTCGTTGTCATTAGTTGCCCACCAGGTAAACCCCCAGCTTGGAAACCCTCAAATACAACGGGTTTCAGGTTAGCGCGTCCAGCATAGATGGCGGCTGTGTACCCTGCTGGCCCAGAACCGATAATTACCAAGTTTTCTACAGTTGTGTTAGTCATGAAAATATACGAACTCATAACGACTACGCTTAATATAGCATAATAAACTGTGATTGGCTACGTCAGATGGGAAGCGATCGCAAGTTAGAAAAATCGGGAATACAGAGACAGCGCTTATATGTTGCCGCTTGATGTGCGAGGAGTATTTATGATAGCTATAAGAGTATTTGCTGTCGTGTTATGTCTTTTACTATTACAGACTTAGAGCAGCTACAAACCGAGCATCCAGAATGGCAGATGGAGCTGGTAGAGGGGAAAATCATAGTTATGGGGCCATCAGATTACGAGTCAGAAGAAATTGGCGCTCGTCTAATTACCTTTTTGAATAACTGGGTAATGTCGCGCAAGCTAGGACGTATAACTGGTTCTAGCGCAGGATTTATTCTACCGAATATAGAAGAGGACGACTCGGAAAAAAGAAACTTGCGTGCCCCTGATGTGTCTTTTGTTAAAGCTGAACGATTGAAGAAGACCAAGCGCGACTTTGTAGAGTTGGTTCCAGACTTGATGGTTGAGATTAAATCTAAAAGTGACAGAATCAAACCACTTGAAGAGAAGATTCAGCTATTCTTGCAACTTGGGTCTACAGTCGGTATATTGATTGACCCTGACAAATTGACAGTAACGGTTTATCGAATAAATCAAGATCCAGTGGTGATGCACAATGGCGACATCCTCACACTACCAGACTTGCTGCCAGGTTGGGAACTGGCAATATCAGAACTGTGGCCACCTGAGTTTGAATAAGATACTCTCACAATCGAAGTTGAGAATCTCACCCTTGGTCAACAGCAGAGATTTAGTGATGTTTGTGTCATTTCGGATGCAAGGATTCTGGATCGTGTAATTGTATCTCCTCAAACTTTTTTTCTGGAGGTGATAGGAAAGCGATCGCAGTTGGGTAAGTTACATCTAGAACACCCAAGCACTTCCTACCCCAGGAAAACACTTATGAAAACCGAATTAAAAGCTAAGTTTCTCCAACACATCCTCAACAAAAAGAATGAAAATGAGGGTTTTACACTTATTGAATTACTAGTAGTAATTATCATCATCGGTATTTTGTCTGCGATCGCTCTGCCTTCTTTCTTAAACCAAGCTAACAAAGCCAAGCAGTCAGAAGCTAAAACCTACGTAGGTTCCATGAACCGCGCTCAACAGGCTTTCTACCTAGAACAAAACACATTTGCACAGGCTGGTGAAATTGGGAAATTAGGTCTTGGTATTGCAACAAAAACATCAAATTACCAGTACACAATTGACGGCAGGCCTAGTCAAGTAACTAACCAAGGAGGAGTAATACTTGCGACTGCACCTCTTAAAACTTATATTGGTGCTGTGGGTGTAGCAACGCAAGCTGCTACCAGTGAAGCTACTACTATAGCTATTGTATGTGAAGCTGATAAAGCTAGAGTTAATGGTGGTTCAGATATAGTTACACTCGCAGCAACCGACTTTCCCAGTGGAACACCGACTTGCCCCACTGGCTTTACCAGTTTATCTAAGTAGATATGTGAGTTAGTAGATCAAAATTACTCACCGACAACACTTGATATAGAACTTTAATTGTCATCACGACTTTTATTCAGCTAAATTACGCATTTTCTGAAGTGGGTAGATTCTTCTATCCACTCTATTTCAATTTTGTGATTTATTCACAATTGGATTGCCTATACCTTTTTCTATAAGAATCAAAATGATTACTGATATATATAATTGGCAAGTTCAGGCTAAAGAATACTTCATTCAAGAGAACTATTTGCAAGCAGCCAAATTATACGAGCAAGCAATAGCGATAGAACCAAATACTATCTCCTATTATTGGGATTTAGGACTATTAATGCTACTACAAGGGCAAGAAGCGGAAGCTCAAATGACTTGGATGCTGCCAATGACAGAGGCAGATGAAGAACAGTTACCTATTTGGACAAATCAACTATTTCAAATTTTGCAAATAGAAGCTGAAAGGCGTGAAACACTGGCAGAATATTCTCTAGCTTGGTTAATTCGCCAGCATATGCGGGAAATTAATCCTAGTTATATAAATAATTTGCTTCAAATCCTTATACTTTCTCTCAAGTTAGAAAAAATTGAAGAAATTGATGATTTGAATAAATGGGGATTAATTGAGAGCTTAAAAGCAAAAGAAGATATAGAAATTGATATCGAACTATTGATACAAGTTTTAAAAGAGTTTTTAACTATTATACCCTTAAATCCAGTCAATCTAAATTTGATAGAAGCTAGTCTTCCTTATTTTCCTGATACTCATCAATGCTTCTCTATATTGCTTCCCGCTGCTATGCGAATTGGTCATACTTTGCGGCAGCCTATGCTAGCAGCATCTATTCTTAGCTTGCATTTACGATTGGAACCAGATAATGTAGAAATTTTGCGGCATTTAGCAACTTTTTATCAAGATGCTCGTAATTATTCTCAAGGGATAGAGATAGCTAGATTGTGTTATTCCTTATCAGAAGGTTTGGCTGACAAAATTTTTGCACTTCATTTGCTGTTAAGAGGTCTAATGTCAGCAGGGGGGTATTGGCAAGAGATATGTACAACTTCTCAAGAATTAGAAACTGTGTTTCAACAGTTTATTAAAGCTGAACGAATTCCTTTAGAAGAAGGAAGAATATTACGGTTGCTTACGCCATCTTTTGCGATACCTCACATTAAAGATGCTCCTGCAGATTTCCGAGCTATTCATAATCAGGTAGCTGAAGTTTTTAACTTTTATATTAAAGCTCTTGCCCAATCAGAAGGAAAAATTTATTGTCATAACAATACCAATAACAAAAAATTATACGGAGCTACGAAAAAATTAAAAATTGGTTATGTATCTTACGCTTTAAGGAATCATTCTGTTGGTTGGCTAGCTCGCTGGTTATTTCAGCATCATGATCGAGATAAATTTGATATTCATACTTACTTTGTTAACTACACATTAGTAAATGACTATCTCCAAGAGTGGTATCTAGGTCAGGCAGGAAAACCTCGTCAATTAGGTATGAATGGTCTAGAGATTGCTGACCAGATATATCAAGACGAAATTGATATTTTAATTGACCTTGATAGCATCACTCTCGATATTACCAGTGAAGTGATGGCACTCAAGCCAGCCCCAATTCAAGTAACTTGGCTGGGATGGGATGCATCAGGTATACCTGCAATTGATTACTTTATCGCAGATCCTTATGTACTGCCAGATGATGCACAAAATTACTATACAGAGAAAATCTGGCGATTACCTCAAACTTACATAGCAGTAGATGGTTTTGAAGTTGGTGTACCAACTCTCCGCCGCGATGACTTGGATATTCCTATGGATGCTGTTGTCTATCTCAGCGCCCAAAGAGGATATAAACGCCATCCAGAAACGACAAAGTGGCAAATGCAAATTATTAAACAAGTAGCTAACAGCTACTTTCTGATTAAGGGACTTGCTGAAGAGGAAACAATTAAACGCTTCTTTTACCAAATTGCCGAAGAAGAAGGTGTAGATTGTTCTCGGTTACGATTTTTACCACAAGTTCATTTAGAGTCGGTTCATCGTGCTAATTTAGGCATTGCTGATATTGTATTAGATACATTTCCCTACAACGGAGCGACAACAACCTTAGAAACATTGTGGATGGGTATCCCTTTAGTGACAAGAGTTGGTGAACAATTTGCAGCGCGTAATAGCTATACCATGATGATGAATGCAGGTATCACAGAAGGTATTGCCTGGACTAATGAAGAGTATATAGAGTGGGGTGTGCGTTTGGGCAATGATGCAGCCTTAAGAGAGCAAATCTCTTGGAAACTTCGCCAATCAAGACAAATAGCACCCTTGTGGAATGGTAAACAATTCACTCGTGAGATGGAAAAAGCTTACGAACAGATGTGGCAAAGGTACATAGAAGCAAAATGACCTTAATAGCAATCCTAATTTAGTTTGTGAGACAAGTAAAACCAAATAACCCTGACTTGTTAAAGAAGTCAGGGTTATTATGTCTCAGGAATGATTTAGCCTGCTTTAGTTAAATAGATGTAATTTCACAATTTGATGTAATAAAACTATCCAAATCATAGGATAAAAGGTTTTCTACTTTGATCTGTGTCAGTGCTTGTTGATTTTCATGTTCCAAAACAATTCGAGCTTTCAAACGCGGAAGCAAAGCTTGGCACTGAATATCATTCCAATTCTCTACCAACGAAATTTCTAGTTTATCAGGAACATCTATATCATCATTTATCAAAATACTTATGAGCACACTGGATAGAAAAATTTCCGCATCTTCCAGAGAAATATTAGTAATAGCAATTAAGAGAGTGGTGTTTTGGCTAGCCGGATAACTAGTAAGAGCTTTAATTACTCGTTCTAAGTCAAAACCTATTAAGTCTTCTGATTGATGCCAATCTGGGAAAATAATTAAATTAATATCCCTTAAGCTAAAAGTTTCGTTTAGGCTATCTGCAAGATAGTCAATAAAAAGTTTTTGAAATAAGTTTCCTATTTTAGCTGAAAAAGAGCGACTATCCAAAAACCTGGGATTACCCAGCATTTTCTCTTTAATTGTGGCGCTTTTTTGTTTACATAATTCTCGGCTGTTTCCTAAAGCAACAGCTACTTCAATATAAGCCTCCTCATTGTTGGTAATTAAATCAAATATCTCAAGTTCTCGCAAAAGTGACGCTCCTTTGCGAGAACGAGAAGGTTCTGCTTCCATTACCACGGTTGGTAAGCCCACTTCCAAAGGATCAATGAGTGAAGTCATACCGGAGTAAGGATAAGAATCTAAGTATATATCAGCAATTTTCAAACGTTCTTTAACATCAGCACGATTCGGTGCTGCCTCAAGAATAATCAACCTATCTTCGCTAAGACCATATTTAGCAAAAGTAGTAACTATACGCTTACGGAAAGCAATAGAAGGATAAGAAGATGACCAGTTTGGATTAAATGGATAAAGTAATAGTACAGAATTAGTTACGTTAGCAATTATCTTTGTCCAAGTTTCTTCTTGCTCTGGAATTATCTTGTAGTAATTAGCACCTGAAACATAAACTACAGCAGTTGTAGCAATACCTAAACTGTTTCTGCTAATAGAAGTTGTAGCAAGTATTTTCTCTTCTGTTGCAAAATCGAAACATTGAGGAGGACTATCTAATGTAATTAACTTTTCTGTATAATGTTGTTGAGGATTATCTTCAATTTCAGAAAGTTTACTTGAAAGGTAATAATCTGTATGACGCATTCCTGTTGTTACTGGCGAATTTGCGTCAACTATCTGTATTCGTGCTAGCCGATGTAAAGCAATTAAAGTAATTGCATGTGTAACTGCGGTCACATTAGTAGAAATGAACAAGATATCCAGTTCCGCATCCCGAATGCTTTGCACTTGGTTAGGCAGATCATTTGGTAGCCGAACGAAAGTATCTGCATGACCAGCACAATATCGTTCTAAGCGATGATTACTAGTTTGTAAGGTAAAAATAATAATCTCAAATGAATCTCTATTTAAATTCTTGTACAGTGACAAGCTAGCAAAAGTTTCTGTTTGTGGGCTAAAATGACTTGCAAGTATTCCAAGGCGAATTTTCTGCCGTTCTGGGGAGCGTTCTGGGAAATTATAGTCGATTTGAAAATCAGATTTTTTTAAATAGAATTCTATAATATTAGCGCGTTTTTCGTATATATCCTTTAAATTAAATTTATTAAAATACAATGGAATAAAGTTAGCCTCAATTGTAAACTTATGTCCTACGCTCTGCCAGAACTTAGAATCTGGATTATTAAGAGTATTATTATGTATGTAATCTACAATAATACTTAGATATTCATAATAAATATTTGCTTCTCCTATATCCTGGAAATAAAGAGGAGGTTGTAAGAGAAATTGAAAGTAGTCATTAAGTAGCCAATTAGGAATAAGAGTCAGGTTGTAAGTTAAAGGTAATTGGTAAGGGCGGCAGTACAGCATTACTGCTAGCAAATATTGAATAGCTTTTGGTTGATCAAATCCTTTAGCAAGATGATCTAATATTTCAACCACAAAGTTTTGTTCAGTAATAGTGAATGGTTCATTTTTAATGCCACTATTTAATAGTGCTTGATAAGCTTTACCTAATTTGTTAGAGTATAATCTTTCAAGTAAATTTACTTCTATTGTTAACAAAAATTCGGACAGATGGTTTCTAAAATCAAGCAACTCTTGCAATACAGATATATCTGGATGCTGTATTTTAGATTTTTCAAAGCTAAGTACCCTATCAATAAAATCATTTTTTTCGGTCAATTCCTCAACATATCTTTGAGTAGAATTATCGTCAGATAGATTAATGTATATTTGCTGTTGATAATATTGTTTTAAGTTATCTTTAAGTTCTAAATACTTGATTGGTTCACAATTTTGCTTACATGAATATTTCGCTTCTAATGCTCGTTGGTACTGCCCAATCAATATGGTTTCCTGGCATTTAGGAAATATATATTTACTTATTAAGTTTTCACCAAATCCTATAACCAATTCAGAAGCTCCCAAGTATCCCAATGTTATAGAAGCTGAAGACATAGGGGCAATTACCTTTTTTATTGGAAGAAAAGGAATAAATAACTCAATAGGAACTTGGGTAAATTCTGAAACAACAAAGGCTCTGCGTTCCAATTCGCACAGCTTGTTTGTCAGTAATTCCGACTGGTTGTATATTTGCCTGGGATGTCCTTTGACAACTATAGCTTCATCTTCCTGAGTATATGGTAAGACGCAAGACAAATAACATTCTATTTCATCTTGGTAACTCTTAATAAATCCTGCCTCTGTATCATATGATGTTAGGACAAAGGTGATGGAACTACCAAGTTGTTCTACAATTAACGCACAGTAATTGCTAAGTCCTTGGATCTGTTTAGCACTGTCGTATATAACAGACTTAAAAAAATCACCTCCAACAACCTTAATGGGACATTGTTCAAAAGCATGGTCTGCATCCACAGGTACTAACACAGGATATGCCTCATCTATTTGAATAAACTTACCCGATGGATTAATAGGTGGACTGCCATAAAAATTACTCCATAAAGTACTACTAAAATCTAACCAGCCTAATTCTCCGTAACATATTTTACGAGCGCTAGGGTAAGCGTATAAAAATACTTCGTTGATAAATTGCCAATTGCGGAGTACGAATATAACATCAACAGATTGAAGATTGATAACTCTTTTTAATAATTCTGATGCTGATACAAAATCTAAAAAATTATCTTGGCATAAATAATCAAAACCATGTAAAATTATTTTTGATTTAAAATTCCAAATTTTAGATATTTGTAAGCAAACTTCTGTAAGTTTTGGGTCGGCTCTATATCCACCTAATATTAATATATCTTCACAGTCTTTATATTCTCCAGTTGCTTCGAGATAACGAAGGACAGAAAGAGAATATAACATTTGATTGGGACCTTGAACTATAACTAATCTAACTGTTGACATATCTAATAATACCAAATGTATAAAAAACAAATTTTTTTGAAGCCGTATTTATTAGGAGATACAAAGCAACTAAATTATGGCTTTACATAACTGTGCTACTCGATAATCTGCATTGCATTGCTGTTCAAAGAACTGCTTGTCTATTTCCCTATGTTCGGTAAAATACAAAAACTCTTGCAGCTTTTCTGGGGTGTTTAAGGGAAGTGTAAATCCCCATTTCTTGGTTATTAACGTGTCATTCACACCCATAACCAAGCTACCTGTTGGTATCCCCATCAAGGCTGCTTCAATTAGAATAATGGAAGTAATTCCCAAAACAATATCCTGTTGTTGCAGTGTGTCTAGTATATTAGGGCTTTCGTCAATCGCAAATGGGAAGCTTGATTTTGCTAGCAAATCAAGTGAACTAGGACACTTACCTTGGCGGGGATGAAACCGGATGAGCAATTTTTTTAAATGTTTATAGTCAGTTAATACCTTAATTAAGATACGGAGCATCTCAATTTCATTGGCATTTTGTTGAGAAGCAAAGAAAATATTTTCTGGAAGTTTGAAAATACTTTTTTTGGATTTTTGCCTAGCAATTAGCCAAGCAAAATAGGGCTGTCCCACAATGCGTATTCGCTTCTCTGGTATTCCATCTGCAAGCATTCCTGCGGCACATACTTCATCTATAGCTGTGATGATATCGGGAAAAGTTGGTTCCGTATTAGGATTGTTGAACGCTTGAAAACGCTGCCGATAATTTGCCCAATAATCTATGACCGCAATACTAGGAATATGCTTTTGCCTCGCCCATAAAATAGCATCACGTTCAAACTCATTATATTGAGATGTTCCTGTTAGCAGAATATCTCCTGTTAATCTGCTAAAAAGAGTTTGGTGTTCCTCAGAAATTGGCGTGCAAGCAACTTCAAGGCGTTGAAATTGACGGATGGCCGGGCCTTTGGCATACGCTTCAACCTGTGTACCCGCTACCCGCAAGGCTGCAACTGTTGCGGCGACAGCATTTGCACCACCTGGGTCGTGAGCGATCGCAATAATCTTCATTCATCTTGCCCTTGGCTTAACTCTTCGGCATGAGCGAGGACTTTAGCCACGGAAGCTATGAAACCATCAACTAAGTCAATACCCCCAGGTATTTGCATAAGAGTTGTAGATAAAAGCGTCTCGCTATATGTCTTTTCAGCTATGGGACAGACACCTGTAGGATGACTGACAATTGTCTTGCCTTCTTGTTGCAGCCTTTGGAAAAGAGGTAGTCTGTATAAGGGACGCACGTAACGCCCCGTCACAGGACATCCTTCTGCTTGAAGTGCTTCCACAAATCTGTCCCGCGACAATCCAGCTTGTTGTGGATCGATCCAGATGGGATATGTATAGTAAACATGGCGATCGCCAGAGTCAACTTTAGTCGTCCGCAATGCTTTAAACTCAGACAACCCTTGGTCTAAAGCTTCAGCAATTTTCAGCCGTGGCTGTGTCAATTCTTCTAAACGTTGGAGTTGAACCTGAGCGATCGCTGCCTGAAGTTCAGTTAAACGGTAATTGTAACCAACAATATCAGTATCTTCATACCAATTTTCCGCTTCAATTGCATTCTCCCCGTGATTGCGTACTAGTGCCACTCGCCGGGCCAAGCGATCGTCATTAGTGGCTACGATTCCCCCTTCACCACACTGGATCGTTTTGTGACAATTGAGGCTGAAAACCCCCAAATGCCCAATTGTTCCCAACCAACGCCCCTGATGCTGGCCCCCTGGTGCTTGAGCATTGTCCTCAATTAGAATCAAACCGTGTCGATCTGCTAACTTACGTAAGCGCAACAGTTTGGCTGGACCCCCAAACAAATTGACTGCGATAATTGCTTTTGTACGCGGTCCAATAGCAGCTTCAACAGCTTCTGGATCGATGCAGCAAGTGGCCTCCTCTTGATCGACAAAAACAGGAGTACCATTTGCCATAACCACTGCTGTTGCTGTTGCTGACATGGTTTGTGGCGGCACAATTACCTCATCGCCAAACTTCACACCTGCTGCAATCACAGCGGCATGTAAACCACTAGTAGCAGAGTTAACACTCAAAGCGTGACGAACATTAAAGTAGTTAGCCCATTGTTCTTCTAAGGTGCGAACTTGTTTGCCACCCATAAAGTACAGCCCAGCAGCACCGATATAGTCAGATAAAATACCGCTTTTCAATACTTGAATCGCGGCCTCAGTTTCCTGGAAATTAGTACTGATATACCTTGGGAATGGCTCTGGAAAAACTTTGGAACCTCCAAGCAAAGCCGGTTTTTCTCTAGTAATAACCATCAAATTACCTACTTAATTAGAAATTTGTTGTTTCTTGCCATTTCAACAACTTGTAAAGCAAGTACACCATCAACGCCAGAACAGGTTGGTTGTCCGCCAATTTGTGCTAATTGCACAGCTTCGGTGACAGCCCCCAAAATGTGGCCTTTTAAGCCAGCTTCACAGATGATCTTTGCTTGACTTAACTCTTGAAAGCTTGACCATTGGCTGGGTTGAACTGTCTGCCAAGTGACTTGCTGTCCCCCGGCGCTATACCGCAGCATACCGCTGGTTCCCCAGAGTTCGCCTTCGCCGATTGAACACCCAGTTCCACGTACTGCAATCAAATATGCAGTTAATCCGCTGTTCCAGGATAGTGCAATTGACTCGCCAGCGTCATCTTGAGCAACAGATAATTTTTCCAGACGATATGTACAAGCAACCGATCCGAATAAAGCCAATAACATATCGATCCAATGGGTTCCATTGTGCAATAAACCACCGTTGTAGCGTAAGCAAGCACCAATTGGGGTTCCTAAGCCATCATCTTGGTTCGTTAGATTTTTCAAGGCTTGCAGCATTGGTGTCCAACGACGCGAATAGTTAGTTATCAAAATACAGCCCTGTGCAGAGCAAGCAGCTAGCATCATTTCTGCTTCTGCTGCATTAATTGCAAGGGGTTTTTCGCACAGGATGACACGCGATCGCCAAGCGAGTGCAGCAATAACTCCCTGAGCGTGTAGGTGAGTAGGACTACATACTGATACTACGTCGAGGTGAAGTCCATGTGGTACATCTTTCAGACTGGAGTATACCTGTGCTTCGGAAAAACGTTGCTGAAAATTTCTACAAGCCTCTGGATCTGGATCTACTCCTAATACAACTGTTACGTTAGGGATTTGGGCATACCCTTCGGAATGGCTGAGTGGATCGCCTTGTGGGGAAATACCAAAGCGATGCCCAATTTTTCCCAAACCAATAATACCGACACACACTTTCATGAGTTTAATCTCTCTTAGGAGTCAATCCATCCTTGTTGTTGGGCATAGTGAAGAATGTCTACTGTAGTAAATTGGGGATTCTGAGGATAAAGTGCTTCAAAAATGGCTTTGATGCGATCGTAGTCTTCTTGATAGTCAAGGGTAATACGGAAAAAAGGATTACTTAAACCTGGAGGAGCAATCATATCCAAGCGACGATATAGCTCTGGATGTCGTCGGATGTACCAACCAACATGTTCACGAAAGGGTTTGCTGGAGGCAAAATCAACTGTTTGAGCTAGTGTTTTCCAAGACAGCACCATGAGATCCAGCCCATGAGGATATGAACGTACTTCACAATTAGCAACGTAATCCACATGGGGGTAAGCTGCAAAAAAGGCACAAATGTGCTGGTCAATCACATAAGGGTCAATTAGCGGGCAATCTCCGGTTAAAAGGACACTAACTTCTGCTTGATAGTGTCGCCCAGTTTCCACAACTCGTTCTAATACATTTTCTTCTGAACCACGAAAGTAAGGAATATTGTTTTCACTGCATAAGGATGCGATCGCTTCGTCCTTTTCATTAGTGGTTGTGGCAACTACTACTTCGTCTATATAACGAGCGCGACGGATACGCTCAATCATTAACAACAGCATTGGTTTACCCACTGCTTCCTTGAGGACTTTACCAGGAAGGCGTGAAGAACCCATCCGAGCTTCTATTGTGGCAATGACACGATTCACAGTTTTAGTTACTTCTCCAGTCAAATTTTATATTTATTTATATAGATACAAATCTCTATTAAAATCTGTAACAAAATAAGGCTTAATCTCTGGATTAAAACTGAGTTTGTAATCTCCTCTATTTGGAGAATTAACTCCTACAAAATCAATTTCTTGCAAGTTGCGTTTAAAACACTCTTCAATTAAATCGAGTAGTAACAATGTTGAGCCACCACTTTCTCTGTATTCAGAATTATTCCCAGCAAACATATAATAACCACGCTTACGATCAAAGAGGAATAAAATTGCAGAAATAGGAATTGTATCCAAATAGCATACTTTCAGTATTCCAAATCCTTTGGCTAAAGATTTCTCTGTTATTGCTTTAAGTAAGTAAGATTCTTTTTCTATATGTTCTATTCCTTGTCTAGCCCAAACTTCTCTGTGTAGTTTGTCTAAAATATGAATATTGTCAGACACTTGAATAGATAATTTATTCTTGATAGCTTTCCGCATTTCCTGACGCCTGACAGCGCGGATGCAACTGAGATAAAAGTCAAAGCTATCAAATTTTGTTAATTTTAATATCCCCGTATATCTGAGTTTAACTTCAAACTTTCCTTTTTCAGGTGTATGGTAGTTATACCATTGAAATGGTCGTATATCTTGTAATTGCCATGAATGGGCTAGGGAAATTTTATCAAATTTCTCTATAAGTTTTTCTACGAACCAAGTGACAATAAAAAATTCTTCACAATTGCGTTTGTGATTTGTTTTAGCAAAATTGTCTGCTAGTAACAGTCCTTGATAAGGTGTGAAAGGGAAAGGAGCAGGTAATGGCTTGCAATCTTCAGAAAATAAGATAACAGTACCTGCAACTATTTTGTGTCTAAAATAAACTGTAATAATTTGAAAAGGAACTCCTAATGAATTGAGAAATTCAGTTTTGGCAAAAACAGTTCCTTGAGGAGAATCTTCAACAAAATCATCCCAAATATTTGCTATTTCCTGCCAATTAATTACAAATTCTTTAATATTCATTTACTTGTAAACATAAATACAAACATCACAATGATAGTAATGATGAATTATTGTGGCTTTTCTCGATAGCTGCTGAATACAGAAACTTAAAACTGTCTCTGGTTCATAATAAGCCATCGTTTCTTGTCGAAAATTCACATAAGAGGAAATAAAATTAAATGCTAGACCTTTCTCACATAAAGAGAATGCTTTTTTGATTAAAGTTTGTAGAAAAATATTACCGTTAGGTGTAAAATTATTGAAAACAGCAGAGACTAAAACATAATCATAGGTTTCTTCTAAACTTTCTTGAGTTATATCTAAACACTCGAATTTCATATCTGGAAATTTTTTACGTGCAATTTGAATAGCTTCAGGTACAATATCTATGCCTGTATATTGGCAAATAATATTGTGTTCTTGCAAATATTCTGCAAAATAACCGATACTACATCCTATATCTAAAATTCGACATCCATTAAGGTCTCCAATTTTCATAAGTTCTAAATATCTAACAAGAGATTCATCTATAGAACCCCACTGTCCAGAACCAGGTGAGTCACCTTTTGTCCTTACAAGATTCTGATAGTGTTTTCGTAATATCTGCACACTTGTGCTAACTTCACTCATTGACGATTCATCCTTAACTTTTTAATGTTAAACATAAACATATATATAGATAATAACTAAAATTAGCACTATTCTATCTATTAGTGAGCTTTCTATTCCTCACTTGCTAATACTAGTTTCCAGGTAAAAGGCGTACCTTTTTTGATATTTTGATTAACTGCTTTACCGATAACAATGTCGAAAAAGCTGGGCGGTAATCCTAAACCTGGACGTACTGCTTTTAGGTTTTCTGGAGTGAGAATCTCTCCGGCTTTCATATCTTTGGCAACGTAGAGCGATCGCCGATAAAGCAATGATTCTTTTTCAGCCTCAGTGGCTCCATATTTTATACTGCCCAAAGCTTGCCAAGCTATTTGCGATTCTATTACTAATTGCTGCATCTCTGCTGGTTCCATTGAAAAGGCTGAATCGACTCCACCATCAGCGCGACACAGAGTAAAGTGCTTCTCAATTAATGTAGCTCCTAAAGCAACACTAGCAACAGCAACTCCAATACCCATTGTGTGATCGGATAACCCTACCTGCACATTAAACAACTCACGCATTTGAGGAATAGTTAACAGGTTAGTATTTTCTGGTGTGGCAGGATAGCTACTAGTACATTTGAGTAATATTAAATCTTGACATCCAGCTTCTTGTGCTGTCCGAACAGTTTCATCCAACTCAGAAATTGTTGCCATACCAGTAGAAATAATCATCGGTTTACCTGTGCTGGCAACTTTGCGAATTAGAGGTAAATCGGTATTTTCAAAAGAGGCGATTTTGTAGCAAGGTACATTTAAAGATACGAGAAAATCTACAGAGGTAGCATCAAAAGGAGTGCTAAACCCAATTATTCCTAGTTCCTCGCAACGCTCAAAAATAGGTTTGTGCCATTCCCAAGGTGTGTAAGCCTGCTGATATAGCTGATACAGAGATTTCCCATGCCATAGACTATTAGGGGAATTAATGTAAAAATCACCCTCATTTATGTCTAAGGTCATTGTATCAGCAGTATAAGTCTGAACTTTAATTGCATGTACCCCGGCTTTAGCAGCTGCTTCAACGATATCTAAAGCTCTTTCTAAAGATTGGTTATGATTGCCGGAAATTTCAGCAACTACGAAGGGGAGATGACTAGCACCGATTATTCTATCTGCAATGTTAATTTCTCGCATTTACTCTCTCAATTAATCAAATTTACACTTGTCTATGATTAGAAGGATTGCTTGATTTCCTTGCAGTGTAGTTATTCCCATACTCTTAAAACCCGCTTTGGAAAATGCCTTAACAGATGCATGATTACTTGGTTTTATGTAGGCATTAATTCTAGTAATATTGTAATCAGAAAATATTTGTTTACAAGCTAATTTAATTAAGCTACTGCCATAACCCTGATTACGAAACGTTGGGTCAATACTCATGGAAACAGTAGCTTCATAATTTTCTATGTCATATCGAATCTGTCCAATAGGTACATTATTATTGTTAATGGCAATGTAAAAGATACAATTAGGGTTAATCAATTTAGATTTAAACCATTGAACATGATTTTCCCAAAGTATAGACTTTGAAGAAAAAGAAAGCGCACGTACTTCTGGAGCGTTTGACCATTCCCATAACAGCCGACAATCATCTTGCTGCACCGAGCGCAATTGAAAAAAGTTATCTTTTAAATAGCACAAAACTCGACTGCTTCCTTGACCATCCACTAATTCTTGGCTACATCTAGTCATTTTTTCCCGCCTTTCAGCAGTTATCAGTAATTGCGTTACTGCCGCTGCTATTTCAACAGCAGAAACATTCTCATGCCATCCCAAATTGACAACTACTCCCATTGCCTCTAGTTTTTCGGCAATCGCCCGTTGGTTATCTGCCAAAATTACCATTACACTAGGCAAACCCATAAAAGCCAGTTCCCAACAAGTGCTACCACCAGGGGTCACTGCCACATCAGCCCAAGACATAAGATCGGACATATCCGTTACATTCCTTTTCAGGTGAATAGTAAACCTGGACTCCTGACTAGCCGATCGCAGCTGCTCATAATGCGGATTACTTCCTCCAACTACAACAACTGCTTCTAGCCCTTCTATTTCTACTTGTTGTAATCCTTGAATCACCTTGAGAGTTACATTATCTGGATCTGCACCGCCTAGTGTAACTAGTAACTTCTTAGCTATCAGAGGGAGCGATCGCTGCCATCCCCGCCACTGCCAAAATTCCCGCCGCAAAAGGCTATAACTTGTACCAAGTAACAGTTTGGTATATGGCTGTCTATTCCTGTATAATCCCTCACAAGCATGAATATTTTGATTTAAAACAATGTCCGCGTGGTACTGTTTTGCGTGTCCATAATCATCAATGAATAAAAGTTTTAGCTCAGATTCCTTGATGATTTCTTGATACTTAGCACCAAAGTGGTAGCCATCTACCACAACCCAATTAGCATCAAAATGGCGTGCCATTTTCGCTATTTCTTCTGCATCTTCAGCACTTCCAATCTCAATCGGCAGGTAGATAACTTCCATTCTTTCTGCCTTTAACCGAGTTATTAAATCTGGTACTTCCGTCGCCATCACAAAAATTACTTGACCACCTGCATCTTGCCAAGCCTGGGCTAAAGCTAGACAACGCATTACATGACCTGTACCTATTTGTGTTGATGCATCTACCCGGATAAATAGCTTCATTTTTGATAAATTAATAGTTATACAGCATATTTCTTTTGTTCTACGTGTGCGTTAATTCGTGACCAATCAGGATACTTTCTGAGTAAATCCAAACAATCCTCAAGAGTAAATTTTGGAATTTCAGGATAAAGTGCTTCAATAATTCTTTTGATCAGTTCAAAATCATCTGCTGTATCAACTGTCCAACGATGTGAACTTTCATTTTCTGAATAAACTACCTGAGCTAATCGATAACGTTCAGGGTGCATATAAATAAATGGAGTAACATGCTCTCGGTCAGATTGTGCTGTTGCTTCTACAAACGCCTGATGTAATGCTAAAAATGAAAAAACTTCAGTATCCATTCCTCGTGGATAACTTCTCTCTAAAGAGTTAGAAACATAATCATATTCATATTTATAATTAATATAAAATTGAATTACCTTGTCAATCACTTGTGGATCAATTAGCGGACAATCAGAAGTAACGCGAACTACTACATCTGCTTGATGTTCTTTGGCTGCTCCATAGTATCTGGCTAATACGTCTTCTTCAGAGCCTCGAAAATACGGTATTGAAAGGCGATCGCAAAGTTCAATGATTGACAAATCTGCACTATTGGTTGTAGTAGCAATCATAATTTCATCAGCCAGCTTTACTCGCTTTAGTCTCTCAATCTGGTATTCTAATAAAGGCTTATCCAATACCTTTTTGAGTACTTTTCTGGGAAGCCGAGTTGAAGTCATTCTTGTCTGAACAATAATTACAGTTTTCATATCAGCCTCTCTTTTAACGAAGCTACTACCCTATCTTGACTCTCTTCATCTAGTCCATAAAATATTGGAATACTAATAGCTTCTTTGTAATACTTTTCTACTTGTGGAAAGTGTCCTAATTTAAAACCGAATTTTTGGTAATAAGGCTGTATATGAACTGGAATATAGTGCAAACTCACACCAATTCCTGCACCGCGAAGTTCTTCAAATACCTGCCGATGAGTTTTATTAATCTTATCCAGTTTGAGCCGAATCACATAAAGATGCCAGCTAGAATAAGTATCTGGATGTTGCCACGGCAGCATTAATGGTAAATCTTGCAGTAGTTGATTATAGCGGTTAGCTAAAAACCAGCGACGTTCTACAAATTCATCTAGTCTTTGCATCTGACTAGCGCCTAATGCTGCTTGAATATCTGTTATCCGATAGTTGAAACCTAATTCAAGTTGCTGATAATACCAAGATCCATGAGATTCTCCTTGCATGAAATCTGGATTGCGAGTTATGCCATGACTTCTTAATCTAATTAATCTTTGATACAATTCCTCCTGATTTGTTAGCACCATACCGCCTTCGCCAGTCGTGATAATCTTGACTGGATGAAAGCTAAAAACTGTCATATCAGAAAATTGACAAGAACCAACAGATTGTCTCTGATAGGTTCCCCCGATTGCATGAGAAGCATCTTCAATAATTTTGAAACCATATTGCTGCGATAAAGCGGCAATTTTCTCCATTTCACAAGATTGCCCTGCAAAATGCACAGGTATTAATACTTTTGGCAGGCACCCTTGATCTTCTGCCTCAGCTAACTTACTTTCTAATTCATCTACGCTTAAATTATAGGTATTTGAATCAATATCAATAAAATCTACTTTGGCATTACAATAAAGTCCACAATTAGCTGAGGCAACAAAGGTATTTGGTGATGTCCAAAGAACGTCTCCTTGCCCTAAATCAGCTGCAAGACAAGCAATATGTAATGCAGCTGTGGCACTGGAAACCGCTACAGCATATTTTGCCCCACAATAGTTAGCAACCGCTTGTTCAAACCTCTCTATCACTGGGCCTTGAGTAATCCAGTTTGAGTGCAAAACTTCAATTACAGCATCAATATCTTCTTGATTAATATCTTGCCGCCCATAGGGAATGTAGTCACTCATTGCTTCAACATATCCAATAATTGGAAACCTTTTAGCCATTCTGTATTTATCTCTGAGCTATACTCAAACCCTTCTGCCACAGGGACTCCTTTTTCACCTAAAGCATTGCAGGTGTAATCAATAGAATAGGCATATTCAATAGTTGGTCTAATTACATAATGATCCGCAAACTCCAAGGCTAAATGTGAAGCTTCAGAACAAAACATAGCTTCATGTAGTTTCTCTCCTGGTCTAATACCAACAATTTTAATTGGAACTCCTGGTGCGAGTGTTTCAGCTAAATCAGTAATTTTCATTGAAGGAATCTTGGGGACAAATATTTCTCCACCGTGCATTCTTTCAAAGCTATTAAAAACTAAACCTACAGCATGTTGTAGGGTAATCCAAAAGCGGGTCATACGTGGATCTGTAATGGGAATTTCGGCGGATTTTTCCTGAATCAGTTTTTGAAAGAAGGGTACAACTGAGCCTCTTGAACCAACAACATTACCGTAGCGAACTACAGCAAAGCGAGTTTTCATTGACCCAACAATGTTATTAGCTGCAACAAAAAGTTTATCCGCAGCTAGCTTGGTTGCGCCATAGAGATTAATTGGATTAACTGCCTTATCTGTTGATAGAGCAATTACTTTTTCTACTTCTTGCTCAATGGCAACATCAATGACATTATTTGCACCGTGAATATTAGTTTTAATACATTCCATTGGGTTGTATTCAGCAGCAGGAATATGCTTGAGTGCCGCAGCATGAATAACATAATCTACACCTCTCATTGCCATATGCAAACGATCGCGATCGCGCACATCTCCAATAAAATAGCGCATCACAGGTGCGTTAAACTCCTGAGCCATCTCATACTGCTTCAGTTCATCCCGTGAATAAACTATGACTTTCTGAGGCTGATATCGGCTGAGAACCGTTTTCACAAATTGTTTGCCGAAGGAGCCTGTACCACCAGTGATTAAAATCGATTTGCCATTAAACATCTTGTATTTATTTGTAATCTTAAAATTATGATCTTCCAAAAATATTTAAGTGAAATTGTTACTTAGATTTTGGCGGGTTGTTTGTGCTGCGATCGCCATTCCCCTCTTGTTTTTTAATCTTCTCTAATACAACTTTGTAATCTTGCCGCTCAGGGTGCAACTTCACCAACTTCTCCAAAGGTTCTATCGCACCTTTATAATCTTTCAATTGCAACCGCAGCAAAGACAATTTCTCTAAAGCAAGTTGGTTTTCTGGTTCCCGTTGTAAAACCAACTCGTAGCCCTGCGCCTGTTGCTGTAATCCTGACTCAGGAGAAGCAGACGCAGTTGCTGGCTTAGGTTGGGTAGCCTGTTGGATTGCTGGAACGACTGCAAATAACGTAGAACCAAAAAACGAGAACATCGACACTATCGTGAGAATCTTTTGTCGCCGCTGAATCTGCTTTTTGCGGTTAATTAGGTATTCTTCGTCTGAACCAGCCATGTCTCACATACTTGCTGCGGTAAACACTTAAGTATCAGCAAGCCTCCGTTCTGAGGATACCCATTTGCTCAACAGAAAATAACATCCGCGCTAAAAATTTTTTACACAAACTTCAAATGCTGACTCTGAAAACGAGACAACCTTATGGTAAACCTATGTTGTAGCAACAATTTTGCCATGCGTAGTTTACCGCCGTAGGCATCGCTCCTATACCTCAAAGCAAAACCCTACCCTGTGCCCTAACAGGTCTTATTCTCTAAACAAAACATAAAAATTATATAAAGATTTACAATTATTTCGCCTAAAGCCAGATGTTTGCGATAATCTAAATAACATTTAAATCAACAGAAAGAGTAGACCATTTCTACTCAATTGCAAATTTCCCAGTCGGTCAAAAACCTTCAAAGTAGCTCGTATCCTATAGCTAGTGCAACAAGCAAGCATATTTTTCTTAATTTAAACAAACAGAATTTTCCTAGTACTCCTCAGTCACACTACTTAGTGGAACTTCCCTGAGGACTAATTATTCTGCTCGGCGTCCACAATAGATATCTTACGAAAGGTAGTGTTGCACTGTTGCGGAAAAAAGGTAAACGTAAAGAGGAAAAACAAAAGGGGCAAAAGTTAAAGGAAAAAGGGTAAACATAAGCATCCCTTACTCCTTCTCCCAAAACTTTTGTCTGACTTCTGCGAAAAGTTTAAGGACTGCTTGGTAAAATTGGGATTTTCTGGTGGTAATTACCGTACAAAACCGAATTTATCAGTAACTTAGTAGAGTTTGTTATGGTATAGTTAAAAAGTTAAGACTAGCTTTACCAAATTAAACCACTCTACGGGCCGGCAACAATTGCAGAATGGGAAGCAGTTTTAATTAAGCATTTACCCACAAAATTCAGAATTCAATCGAGGTTATGACTCAGCAAGTGATTCACCCAATGGTGAAATTGCAGCGCAACGTGCAATCACTCATAGAATCGAATATTATCAAGCCAAGCGATAGCATCTGGAAAATCGCTCTGCTCTATGGTAATGAATGGCAGCACTGGAAACAAGAACTGCTTGACTTTGGCTTTAGTATGCAAGACCCAGTTAGTGAATTGCTCGCTGTAGAAACTTGGGATGAAGAGTAGGGAATAAAGCATAGAGAATAGGGCATAGGGAATAGAAATTGTTAATATTCATTACTCCCTAGACGCGATTAATAGCGTCTCTACATACTCCCGATTCTCTAAACTTTGCAGGAAGCTAAAGCCGCAGCCAATTCTTTTGCATTTTGATAGCGATCGCGTGGCAATGGTTCTGTAACCCGATCGATAACATCTCTTAATTGGGAACTAATGGTGGGAACTTTTGCCACATCAAACCTGAAGTTTCGCCCTCGTTGGCGGTAATACTTGAACGGGTTTTCGCCTGTGAGCAGAAAAATCAGCGTTGGCCCAATTGCATACAAATCAGATTGAGTCAAAGGTTGTCCTCTTTCTTGTTCGGGAGCGCAGTAACCTTCTGCACCAATTCGAGTACCGGGTGCTGTGCCAATTTCCTTAACTGCGCCAAAATCTAGCACCACTATACGATTTTCTGAACTTCGCACCATTAAATTGGCGGGTTTGATATCGCGGTGAATCAGTGGAGGCTCTTGGCTATGAAGATAGTCTAAAATATCACAGGTTTGGATCATCCAAGCGATCGCTTGGTTTGGTGTCACTGGGCCAGTGGTATAGACACGTTTCTCCAAATCTTGTCCGTGGATTAGTTCCATTGCCAAGTATTTTTTTCCGTTTTCTACAAAGAAGTCGTAATACTTGGGAATTCCAGGATGGTTAAGGGATTTGAGAGTATGCGCCTCTCGCTCAAATAGCTCTTGAGCTTTGACAATTTTTAGCATATCAGCATTCATTTGCTTCAACACCAGCAGTTGTGGCACACCCGCAATCACACCAGCCTCATCCCAAGCCAGATAGGTAGTACCCATACCTCCTTGTCCGAGAGTTCGCAACACCTGATAATGGCGAATTCTCTGTTGGACTGAGAGAGGTTGACCGCAGTGGATGCAAAACAGATTGTTTGGAGAATTGCCTTCGTGCGTGCAAGTAGAAGATAAATTTGCCAGATTTTTTGCTGAGTAAAGTGTCTCAGCGGCGTTTTCTTCTGTCCCTTGTATTTGTTGCTGCGATCGCAAACCAGTTTCCAGTACTGTTACCTGCTGAATTTGGAATTGCAATATTGGGCCTCCCTGTGCCAATTGCAAAAGGGAATTATCTGGTAACGGACTCTGAAGTACAAGGATACCGTTGAGAAAAGTCCCATTTGTACCCTGACTAATCAGCTGCCAAGCATCGCCATTGCTAGCATCACCGACTTTTCTTAGTTCTAGATGATGCCGCGAAACTAAACTATCATTTAAAACAACGTGATTATCTGCCGCTCGACCAATCCGAATTATGGAGGAGTTCTCAAAGCTCCACTGCTGGAGGGGCGTTTTCTGTTGCGGTTCTAACAGGGTCAGACTAACCACAATGTAACCTATAAGGTAAGAGGACTGAGTATTGGGGATTGGGGATTGGGGATTGGGGATTGGGTATTGGGTATAAAGAATTTTATCTTAGTCCCTAGTCCCCAGTCCCCCGTCCCCAGTCCCTTCTTTAACTTTCTAGATTTGGACGTACTTTTGCCCGAATAAGTATACCAGTAATATTGTCGTGACCGTTGTGTTGATTTGCCAAATCAATTAATTCTGTAACGCCCCGTTCTAAGTTAACACCAGAACTAAGTAAGGGTTCTAAGTGGGTCTGCCAATGAGTTTCTAGTAAATCATTGTCTGATAGACCGTCCGATGCCAACAGCAGAAGAGTGTCTTCGTTGATGTCGAAAAAGCCAACGTCGGGATTAATCGAGTTTTCATCACGAGGCCCCAAGGCTTGGGTAAGTTGGTAAGCATCTGGGCGGGCGTAAGCTATGCTTGCTTCCACTCCTCGATTTATTTCCCGTTGCCCAACTTCGTGATCTACTGTGACTTGTTCTAGCCCCTGCTTGCGCGTCAGGCGATAGAGACGGCTATCTCCCACATGAGCAACTGCTGCTTGAGTATCTTGAATTAAAAGCATGACTAAAGTTGTACCCATACGCCCAACTCCAGAACGGGCATCTTGTTGATTGAGCTTGTAAATCGCCTCATTAGCTAAATACACTGCCTCACGAATGCTATCTTCTGTTGGCAGCTGGTTGGCAATCCAGTGTTCTTGAAAGTATTCCCGTAGGGTGTTGACTGCTAACTCGCTGGCTATCTCGCCGCCAGCATGTCCACCCATACCATCACAAAGAATATACAAACCATGCCCTTCTAAAACTCGACTTTTAGGGAACTCCAGTTTCTGAATTTTGGTTTCGATGCCAAAGCAGTCCTCGTTATGATGACGTTGACGCCCCACATCTGTGCGTCCTGCATCTTCTAAGCTACTTAACTGCATCGCCAGCACCACAGTTGGCATATCATCAGTTTTGCTAATGATATCTTCTGACTCATCTGATTGCGGGATAGTGGACACAGCAGTATTGTTCTCCTTTATTGGGGGCAAAGTTGCAGTTCCTAATGCTTCCAGTTCAATAGAAATTTCCTCCAAACGCGATCGCAATTGGGCGATTGTCTGAATCTTACCTACCTCTAAATCCCCCAACATTTGGACTACGGAGCCAAATTGAGTCCGTTGCGATTGTCTAAATAGTGCTTGCCAAACCCTTCCCAAAGCTTGGATAGTTAACGGCTCCTCTGGAATGGCAGATGTTTGGCGAGGGATATCTTCTGACGACTCTGTGGCAGGCTGAGAATTCGCTGATTCCACATACAACCTTTGTAGTGCCAACGTTTGGTCTTCATCCAATCGCAAATTCGACAAATCTAAAAGGCTTTGACGACAATTTACTGGTTCCAATACTGCCCAAAGTTGGGTCATTTCATAACACCAGTGTAAAATTTTTAACGAACTGGTTGTTTCTTCTTGCCACAGGTCGAGTAAATACTGCCAATCCGAGCGGTTTTCGATTATTAATACCTGTATATCACCTTGCTGCCATGCGTCGTGAATCGACGGTATCCTCCGCTCACCTTGGGATTGTAAAGCAATATAAAGTTTAGCAAGGCGAGGAATCTCATTCGCTTCCACTGATGGTGTGAGCAAATCTGATTCCTGATTTTCTAGGATTGCCTCAATCGGTGATATTTGATACGGCTGACAGTCTAGAACTCTCACACCCACATCAGTAATAATGGCAGTTTCCGTTTGCGTAGGTAGCGCATCTAATAATTGATAGCGTTCTTGGGAGTCTAAATAGGAGCCTAATGTAATTTGAGTAGGAGATACAGGAGATGAGGAAGGTATTGCTTGTTCATCTCCCTCACCTCCCACATCTTTGACATCCCCTTCTCCTCTCAAAGCTTCCCCAGTCGTTTCTTTAGCAATAATTGCCCAAAACACTGTTCCACATTCTGCGTCACAGTTATGACAACGTAATACATTCACAGGTACATCATCGGTACCGCATTCAGGACAAACCTTGTGAGTCAGGGATGTGCCACAGTTTTGACAGAATTTGTTGCTATTGGGGTTTTCAAATTTACACTGAGGGCAAATCAGCATAGTGGAAGTTCCTTTATTCCCATTCGTTCCAAGGTGCTTCTAGCCACTAACATCCAAGGTGCCACAATTGGCTGTCCCTGACTACAGTAGATTGTAGTTGATCAATGAATTTTAGTGGCAGTATTAATTGTGACGCATATTAGATAAATATTTCATATATTGGCAGCTAATTCCTTGGAAATGGGGAATGGGGACTGGGGACTGGGGACTGGGGACTGGGGACTGGAACTGGGGACTGGGGACTGGAACTGGGGACTGGGAACTGGGGACTGGGGACTGAGGACTGGGGACTGGGGACTGGGGACTAGAGACTGGGGACTAGGAAATAATTTTTCTACTATCCAATCTCCAATGCCCAATGCCCAATGCCCAATGCCCAATCCCCAATGCCCAATGCCCAATCCCCAATGCCCAATTATCAAGAGTCTGGCAATTGTGGAGGTTCAGCGTCAAACCATTTTTGATAAATTTGCTTGTAAGTGCCATTGGATAACAAAGTTGCTAAACCTTTGTTAATTGCATCCAAATGTGGTGAATCCTTGGGCGTCGCAATCCCGTAGTATTCTTGGGTGAGCAAATCCGCAACAACTCTAATGCCTTTGAGTTTGCCGTTTTTAATCGCATACAAAGTAGCGAAAGCATCGCTAACCACAGCATCAACGTTGCCATTGAGTAAGTCTTGGAAAAATTCTGGCCCAGAATTAAAAGTACTAATTTTGGCGTTGGGGATGGTTTTGGCAAAATCTGCCCCAGTGGAACCAATTTGGACAGCAATTTTTTTACCTTTGAGACTTTTTAAGTCTTTAATATTTTGATTGTCTTCGCGGACAGCGATCGCAAGTCCGGCTTTAAAATAAGGTCGTGAAAAAGCAATTGTTTTCAGGCGTTCGGCGGTAATTGTGATTCCACTAATTGCTGCATCAACTCTTTTAGCTTGCAAAGTTGAGATCGTGCCATCAAAGGGCAGACTTTCAAACTGGATTGCAAAACCTGCTACTTTAGCGATGCCTGCGGCGGGCGACGCCAACGCATTCATCAAATCAATATCAAAACCTTCTAACTTACCGTCAGCTGTTTGAAATTCAAAAGGGACAAAGGTGGGGTCTGTGGCGACCTTGAGAATTTTAACATCTGGGTTAGTAGTGGGATATAAACTTTGACAGGCAATAATTAGTAGTAGGCAGCCTAAGCTTAGAATTAGCTGCTGCCACTTGAAGTTAATTAATTTCACCATAGTAATTTTGTTCTAGCAACCAATTTTTACGATACTTGTCAAGATGTTATAAGAAAGAATACATACGTATGACTTTTTGCTAATTGCCTTTGTGTGTGTTCTATATTCTGACTCTCAATTTTTAATCGCTTATGGCTTCTACCACTTCTGCTTACCAAATTGCTGATTTGTTCGCCGAAAGAGCTAGAAATCTGACACCACCAACTTACGGCACTGAGTTAACCAAAATCATCACCGTCAGCTTTGCCTATGGTCTGGCTGACCCAATTCTCTTTCCTCATGCTGATTTGTCTGCTGCAAGTGCTGCTGTACTGGCAGAAGAAGCTCCGCTCGCTCTCAATTACGGGCCACCTTCAGCCCAACTTTATGAACAAATAATCCTCCGCTTGCAGGCTCAAGGAATCCCTGCCGATCGCGATCGCGTCATTATTGGCTACGGTTCCAGTCAGATTTTGGGCTTGCTACCAGATGTGTTTGTCGAACGTGGTGATGTGGTAATTGTGGAAGGGCCAACCTTCTTAGAAGTAGTTAATAGATTTGTCCAGGCTGGCGCCCGCCTGATTACTATTCCTGTAGATGAGATGGGAATGGATGTAGATGCGTTAGAAGAAACTTTAAGCGACTTGAAAAAACGGGGGATTCGACCCAGGTTTATTTACACTATCCCTACTTTTCATAATCCCACAGGCTCTACTATGCCGTTATCTCGTCGCCAAAAACTGGTAGCATTAGCGGCTGAGTATGGCGTGTTGGTGGTGGAAGACGATGCCTATAGCGATTTGCGCTTCCAAGGTGAAGTTGTACCATCCTTGGCAAGCCTTGACAAGGATGGGTGGGTGTTATACGTGAATACCTTCTCGAAAATCATTGCGCCTGGTATCCGGCTAGGCTGGGCTTGTGGCGATCCAGCAATTATTGAGCGGTTGGCAATGTTCAAAAGTGAAGGGCCTGTGGGGCCGTTTGTCAGCCATGTGGTTGGTCGCTACTGTGCTACAGGCAAACTAGATTATCACATTCAGGAGCTAATCGTCTGGTACAAACATAAGTGTAATTTGTTGTTAGAAGCGATCGCTCAGGAGTTTCCCAGTGATGTAGTTGCTTTGCGACCAGGTGGTGGCTTTTTTGTGTGGTGTAAATTGCCGCCAGACATCAGCGCCGAAGCACTCCTAACTGCTGCCAATGAACACGGTATCAGTTTTCTCCCAGGAACTCGCTGCTACGCCAATGGACAGGGAGATGATGCCATCAGGTTAGCTTTTAGCTTTCAACCAACTAAAAAGATTGTCGAGGGAATCGCTACCTTGGGAGCAGTGCTACGTGGATGGCAGCGATGATCGTACCAATTTTAGATTTTGTGGGAAGTCTTACAAGACGCCTTCGCGTTCGCTTTAGCGTCTCTGAAAGAGAAGCATCTCGTTCGCTCTTAGCGTCTCGTAGAGAAGAGAAGATCGCCGAGAATTCGTAGAGTGTGCGTAAGTCCTATGATAATTGAAGCGTTTATTTTCTAATAGAATCCTAAAATCAAGGTTTTTGGTAAAAGTTTTCTACTCAGAACTAGCCCTTTCAAGATGACTCAGCATTTTTTGGGAATTTATTTAACTGCATTAGTCGCAGATAACACAAAAAATCAGAAAAATTCTTGTCCAAAAATTTTATCAGTCTTGAAAGGGCTAATTTTGAATCTTTAAAAAATTTGCTCCAAGCGCTGAAAATCGCGCTGGACTTCATACCAGAGACTTTTATTATGAGGGTCTGTTTTCAAAGCTTTTTTAAGATAAATTCTGGCTTTGAGTAGTTGTTTTTCGGAAATTAGCGCCCGTCCCCAAATTTGATAGGCGATCGCTAACCATTGACGAACTTCTGCATCTGTTGACAAACGATCTGCTAAAGCTTCCGCCAGGGCGATCGCTTGCGGAAATCGTTTTTCTTGCAAAAATCGCTGCAATTGCTCATAAGTCTTCCACTTCAGCCGTTCTTCTATTTCCAACAGATTAGGCGGCTTTGGTTTCCCTGATTCTTGACTTGTCACCGTTGTTACTGGTGTTTTCTGCCTATGCGTTGCCTTAGCGTCATCACGCCCACCAGATGTTGATACCTGAGTTGAATGTGCCACAGTTTCCTCTGGTAGTACCACTGTCATCAGGAGTTTGTACGCTTCTGTCAAGGCAATAAACTTATCTTTGGCTTTGTTGTCATCTGGGTTGATATCGGGATGATATTGCTGCGCCAGTCGTCGGTAAGACGCTTTGATGTCAGCAAAAGAAGCTCCCGATCTTAAACCTAGTAAACGGTAGCAATCTCCAAGATCCATCTTGAGCTATCAGCTATCGAATATTTAGCTATTGGCTATTATCTGTCAGTATCAGCTTCAAGCCCGGACTATTAATGATAAGGGCTAATTTTCTATTTTAAAGTTCAATGTTGACAGTTTGTTTATAAAAGGGCATTGGGCATTGGGCATGGGGCATGGGGCATGGGGCATTGGGCATTGGGGAATTAATTATTCTTCCTTGTTCCTCTGCTCCTCTGCTCCTCTGCTCCTCTGCTCCCCTGCCCCCTACCTCCCTACTAACCAGCTACTACAGAGGTTCGTTCTTCAATCACACGGTCAATTAAACCGTATTCTTTTGCCTCTTCGGCAGACATGAAAAAGTCACGATCCATATCTTTTTCAATTTTTTCTATGGTCTGACCTGTTTTATCAGCATAAATGCCATTGAGCTGGTGACGAATCCGCAGAATCTCTCTAGCTTCAATTTCGATATCGGTTGCTTGTCCACGGGTACCACCTGAAGGCTGGTGAATCATAATCCGTGAGTGAGGCAATGCTAGGCGTTTGCCTTTGGTGCCAGCAGCCAGCAGGAAAGACCCCATTGAAGCAGCTAAACCCACGCAAATAGTCACTACATCTGATTTTATATGTTGCATGGTGTCAAAAATAGCCATGCCAGATGTAACCATTCCACCGGGAGAATTGATGTATAAATAAATGTCTTTACCTGGATCGTCTGAGTCCAGATACAGCATTACAGCGATAATTTGATTGGCAATTTCATCATCAATATCACGCCCCAAGAATATAATCCGTTCTCGGTAAAGGCGATCGTAGATGCTAATCCAATCTGTATATTGTCCACCGGGCATCCGGTAAGGAACTTTAGGAACGCCTATAGGCATAATTTACTCCGTTTTTAATTAGTCAGTCATTAGTCATTGGTCATTGGTCATTGGTCAATTGGTTGTTAACATTAATAATTTTTGGTTATTAACATAAGGACAAAGGACGAATGACAAAGGACAAAAGATAAATTAAAGAACACTGGCAGGAAGTGGAGGATTGGCGAGTTCTTCTTTCTCAAAAACCCGGTCAATTAAACCGTATTCCTTCGCTTCATAGGGTGTTAAATATAACAACCGATCCATGTCTTTAGTAATTTTTTCTGGAGCCTGTCCAGTGGTGCGATGTAAGATATCAACTAAGGCCCCTTTATTTACCAAAACTTCCCTGGCGCGAATTTGAATATCCGTTGCTTGACCTTGGGCGTAGCTCTTGGGCTGATGCAGGATAATCGAGGAGTGAGGTAAACTAGCGCGGCAACCTTTTGTACCAGCACTGAGAAGCATCGCTGACATACCCATCGCAGAACCTACGCAGATGGTATGGATAGGAGGCTTGATATATTTCATGGTGTCATAGATGGCGAAGGCTTCGGTTTCAAAGCCAATGGGTTCGCCACTGTAACCGGAAGTGCCGGTGGAGTTGATATAGATTTTAATCGGTTTTTCGGGGTCGTCGGATTGCAAAAACAGCAATTGAGCCACGATCAATTCCGTGACAGCAGGCACCAGTGGCATCCCAATATAGACGATTCGCTCCTTCAATAAGAGGGAAGGTAAATCTGGCGGTGGTGTCCGGTAAAAGTTATCGCCGTAATATGGGGCTTGAACAGCCTTGATTGGGGAATTGTCCATAGCAACTGATCGCCTGAAACTATGCCGTTAACTGTAATACATCCTAGCGCGATGCTCACCTTCCTTAAGGTGCGGATTTCTCCCTAATGCTAAAGGTGGCTTCGCATCTGCCAATGCTTGGCTTCTAAGATATTCTGATTATATTAATGTATTTGTGTTGGATAAGTTTTCCGTAGAGCTAAAGTGGTGCTTTGAAGTTATTTTTTAGTATGTATATCCTGAATAGGGACTCTGAGTTATGAAGGTTAATTTGCAGCCTGCCTTGAATGATGGTAATTTGGACGCAAATCAACTGAACAGTCAACGTCAGTTGGGAATTTCGATTTCGGCGATCGCAGAGACTCAAGACCGCCATGTACCCCTGAATTTGTGTTTAATTCTCGATCATAGTGGTTCGATGAATGGGCGATCGCTAGAAACGGTGAAAAAAGCCGCGAATCGTCTGGTAGATAGACTCAACCCTGGCGATCGCCTCAGTGTGGTAGTTTTCGATCACCGTGCCAAAGTCTTAGTAGCCAATCAAAGTGTCGAAAATCCAGAGAAAATCAAACAGCAAATCAATCGCCTCGCCGCCGATGGGGGAACTGCGATTGATGAAGGGTTGCGTTTGGGGATTGAGGAGTTGGCGAAGGGCAAAAAAGATACTGTTTCCCAAGCTTTTTTATTAACCGACGGTGAAAATGAACACGGTGATAACAATCGCTGTTTGAAATTCGCTCAATTGGCTGCTAGCTATAATTTAACTTTAAATACTTTGGGATTTGGTGACAACTGGAACCAAGATGTTTTAGAAAAAATTGCCGATGCTGGCTTAGGTACTTTATCTTATATTCAAAAACCCGAACAGGCAGCTGAAGAGTTTAATCGCCTGTTCAGCCGCGTTCAAACAGTGGGATTGACTAATGCTTATCTGTTATTCTCCCTGATGCCCAATGTCCGGCTAGCGGAACTTAAACCCATCGCCCAAGTTTCCCCAGACACAATCGAGTTACCGCTGCAACAAGAAGCTGATGGACGTTTCGCTGTGCGGTTGGGAGATTTAATGAAAGATGCAGAACGGGTAATCTTAGCTAATATTTATTTGGGACAATTGCCAACAGGTGAACAAGCGATCGCTAATGTGCAAGTCCGCTACGACGATCCAGCCGCTAACAAAGTAGGTTTAGTTACACCAAATATCCCAGTTTATGCCCATGTAGTCAAAAATTACCAAGCAGACCCGAATCCCCAGGTGCAACAGTCTATTTTGGCATTAGCGAAGTATCGCCAAACCCAGCTAGCCGAGACGAAATTACAACAGGGCGATCGCTCTGGTGCGGCGACAATGTTACAAACGGCTGCGAAAACTGCACTGCAAATGGGAGATACTAGTGCAGCGACAGTGTTGCAAACTTCTGCCACCCAGCTACAATCTGGTGGAGATTTATCTGAAAGCGATCGCAAGAAAACCAGAATTGTCTCCAAAACAGTTTTGCAAGATACTCCTCCCCAGTAAACTCAAGTTTAGATGAAAGTTAAATTGCTCTCGGCGTTAAATGACAATAATGTTGATCTGGCTCAAACAAGTAGCCAACGTCAATTGGCAATTACAATTTCGGCAATCGCTGGTGAGTCCGATCGAAATCTTCCCCTTAATCTCTGCTTGATTTTGGATAAAAGTGGTTCCATGCATGGACATCCAATTAAAATGGCGATCCAGGCGGTGGAAGGTTTAATCGATCGGTTGAAAGTAGGCGATCGCATCTCGGTTGTAGCTTTTTCTGGCACTGCGGAAGTCATTATCCCCAACCAAGCGATTGAAGACCCCGAAAGCATCAAATCTCAAATAAAAAGCAAACTGACCGCTAGCGGCGGTACTGCGATCGCTGATGGTTTGGAATTGGGAATTACAGAATTGATGAAGGGCACAAGAGGCGCTGTTTCTCAGGCGTTTCTGCTGACGGATGGGCATGGTGAAAGCGGTTTGCGGATTTGGAAGTGGGATATAGGGCGAGATGACAATAAACGCTGTCTGAAACTGGCGCAAAAGGCTGTCAAACTTAACCTAACTATCAACACTTTCGGATTTGGCAATAGCTGGAATCAAGATATGCTAGAAAACATTGCCGATGTCGGTGGTGGAACTCTAGCTTATATTGAACGTCCCGAACAAGCTGTGGAGCAATTTAGCCGACTATTTGGACGGATTCAATCGATTGGGCTAACTAATGCTTACTTGCTGTTATCTTTAGTACCCAATGTCCGATTAGCAGAATTGAAACCCATTGCTCAAGTTGCCCCAGACACAATCGAGTTACCAGTGGAAACTGAAGCTGACGGTGGCTTTGCTGTGCGTTTGGGAGATTTGATGCAGGATGTAGAACGCGTAGTTTTGGCGAACATTTATCTGGGACAATTGCCAGAAGGGAAGCAAGCGATCGGGCATTTGCAAATTCGGTATGATGACCCGTTGGTTAACGAACAAGGCTTACTTTCGCCCTTGATGCCAGTGTATGCAGATGTAGTGCGGGCGTATCAACCGACATCTAATCCCCAGGTACAACATTCTATTTTAGCATTAGCGAAGTATCGTCAGACTCAGTTAGCCGAAGCGAAATTGCAACAAGGCGATCGCACTGGTGCAGCAACGATGTTGCAAACGGCTGCTAAAACAGCTTTACAAATAGGAGATAAAGGTGCAGCAACAGTGTTGCAAACTTCCGCTACTCGCTTGCAAGCTGGGGAAGAACTTTCTCAAGCTGACTTGAAGAAAACTAGGATTGTATCAAAGACCGTTTTACAGGAATAGTAAAAATTCAGCCTTGCTAATTAACAGGATGAAAGTTTCGCGCGTTGGCGTAAAGCGAGAAAAAATATTCTTTTCCTAAATTGAGTAATAAAGTAGTTGCATATTCCTAACTTATTGATTAACAACTACCGAAGAGTTTGACTTATGCCGATCCAGAAGATTGTCCAAGAATTGCAAGACATCGCTGAAGACAAACTAGCAGAACTTTATGACCTAATTCACTACTTTCGGCTAGGTTTAAGTCAAGAACGTACACAACCTCTTGCGGTGAGCGAAGTCGAACCGCGCACCCCTGGTTTATTAAAAGGAAAACTCGGCGATGCTTTCTTTGAACCACTACCAGAAGATGAACTCCAGCAATGGGAATGAGCCTCATCGACACTCATATTCTGCTGTGGTGGCTCTTTGACGACCCAAAACTCCACACTAACTGCCGAGACATCATTCGCAACCCAGATCATCGCATTATTGTCAGTAGTGTTTCTGCTTGGGAAATTGCTACTAAATACCGAATGGGTAAACTACCCGAAGCCAAACAACTCGTTGAGCAATATTCACAGATATTGCATCAGGCTAAATTTCTCGAACTTGCCATCACCACAACCCATGCGCTCAGAGTTTTAATCAATGCCTATCACGTAATTTTGTAGGTTATTATGTTATCGGCTATTCATCTGGGCATTGTTGCCATATCTTTGGATTTAAAACTGGAAGATTAGTTTCATCAATCTTTAGAATAGCTTCAAGTGCTCCTAAAGCTATAGTTGCTGGATAATCACATCGCTTAGTAATAAAAAGGGATAATTGCTTCCGCAGTTGCTCATAATCAAGCTTAAATTTTGGATTAGTAGCACTGACAAAACGCGTACTAAGACGATCTAATAGCCACGGCGATTTACATATTGGATGAATAGCCTCTGGTTGTACCCATAATGAAAATTCTTCCAAGCTAGGATCTAAATTGAGTAGTGCACGATAATACAATTCATAAGATGCATTGTCTTTATTTATCAAATAACTACTAGACTCAGCTAATAATCGCTCTCGTAAAGTGTCTTGAACTTTTCTATTGGGTTTTGAACAAACTGCAATTGCTATCCCCAATCGTAATGCACTAGCACGGTTACTGTCTAAAAGCCTTTCCAAAAGGTTATTCCAATTTTTTGGAAGTTCTTCCTGGTGAATAAAAGAAAGACGTGGTTTCAAGTGTTCACATTTTTCCCAAAAATTAAGTAAAAGCTCAATATTAAGTTCAGGCATATCTATGCAAAGCCATAAAATAGCACTCACCCATATAGAAGGAAGCGATGGCAAATTGTTTGCTTTGTATAATATATTTTCTACTTCTTCTATAGTGGCTGATTGTATTCTGCGTAGATAAAGCAACCCATCCAAGCCTCGTCCCTTGCTGACACGCTCAATACCTTCTTTCTCCAGGATACTGAGAAATACATTAATAATTTTATGAAGAGGAGTTATGAGCGGAGCATCAGAGAATAAGGCTATACCTTGTAAAATATCTATCGGGGTTATAGGAATTCTAAGAATATCTCCCAACTGTGTATTGACAAGATTGTCATGCTCCTCTTTTGTAATTAGACTTTCTTCAACCAGTAAAGACCAGTGATCCGGATGAAAGAAAAGACATGCCCACAAATTTTGTGAACTTTTAAAATCAACACTTTTGACAATCCACCTCGGATCATTTATGGATACATCGCTAATCTTTTGTTTAAATTCTTTCCATGCCTTGATTGATGAGAAATGTGAGGAAGGTTGTGCTAAAATATATTCAGTTTTCCATGTGTGGTTAATATTTTTTGAAAGCTGACTTTCAATTACTCTAGCTTCGTTATCTAAATCATTATTTGTTGGATTTTGTATTGCTCTCATAAGAAAACTTAAATATTTTGCATGTAAAATTTTAAGTTTATCAAACTTTTTATTCCACGATTTCAACGCATTAAGCCTGTCAAGCCTGCGGCACAAATAAGGCAGTAATCGTAGCCTTAATCTATCTCCTAAAATTGATAACTCTATTTCGGGAAATAAATTTTTCTCTAATAATTGACTGAAATAAGGGAAATGGGCATTACTCCACCACCATCGATTCCCTATAGAAAGTAATAGTTCAAACTGTTTTTCCTTAGTTTGACAAGATACAAAGTTATATAACTGATTTTGCCTTTCATAAGGTGGTTTTCTTAATTCTTTATAGTAATAGTTTTCAAACGATGTTTCGACATTAGAAATATCACATATTGTCAAATCTACTTTCAAATCATTTTGAAAAACCAAAAGCAAGGCGAGCGCTTGTGTATTTTCTTGTTCCAAAAGATTTTGAACTTTGTTACAAATGTCTATGTTATCGGGTGATTGGGGAGAGCATAGTTTAGCTAAGAGCCAAAGTTCTACAGCTAGTGTTGCATTATCCTCCAAAGATAGATTTCCAAACATTTCGCAAAGTGTTTGAAAAATGTTAATGGAACGAATAAGTTGCAATATTCGTATAACCGCTTCCTGTTCTAACCATGTCCATCTGGTTTCTAAACTAAAAATTTAGGACTTACGCACTATACAAATCAACCAAAACGTGTACTACGGTATTTAGTCTTTTCAGAGGCTTCAGATAACCCTGATTTATTCCGACATTTGCGATCGCTGGATGCAAAACATGGCTAAAATACCCAAATTGTGTTTAGTACTTATGTACGATGCGTAAGTCCTAAAATTATTTTGAGGGCACGTTCAAAATCAATCTTCCGTTGAAGGGTAAATTCAGGTAAGACATTAAGAATTGCTCGATAAGTCCTAGTTTTTCTAACAAGAGCTTCAACAGGATTCTCTTCATTATATTGATCGGGGATATTCGTAACCCAAAGCATTTGCTGCCTAGTATTTGCTTGGGCAACGTAGAACTGAAGTACATAAGCCCAGTAAGCACCACGTCGAACCAACATATCAAAAACACGATCTGGATCTGCATCAGGATGGTTGGACAAATACAATGCAGCAAAATATTCACGATATTGCTGTACAACAAAGTCTACATCTGTCTGATCTTCTCCTTTACCAATTAACAGGCAGAGACGATCTGTTGCTGCTTCAATAATTTCATCTGCTATATCTCGCAGTTTCTTATTTCTAAGTTCAATAGCTGAGTAATCTTCCAAAACACTTAAAACATAGCTGCGAAACGTCGCACGATCAAGAGCTTCAATGCGTGTCTGCTCCATCTTACAGTGAAGTTCATAGCCAACTCTCTCGTGAAGTCGAAGCAATTCATTTTCGCGCTCACGTACAATCTCTGACTTCTCTTTTTCCCTATCAAAAATAACTTCAACATATTTTTTATAGAGTGAGTTTCGCTGATGTGGAATTTCAATCTTACGTCTAACAATAGTTAGAATAACTGTTGCCTGTAGAAGCGATATAGCTAAACGTTGAACTGCTTCAGAAAGCATACCACGATTAATTCGCTCTTTTGCCTCACTTCGATCTTCTGCGTCACGAATTCTATTTTTTAACCAACAGTCACAATATTCATCGAAATCTGGTCTTTCGAGTTCGTTAAGTTCCCATGTAATCGGCTCAAATCCTTCAAACTCACCAGAATATCCTTTTGGGCGACTTGACAGGATTACTTGAATGTCTCCATTTTCTGAGTCTATCCGACGCAAGAATACTTGCAAATTCGCTATAATTTCCCGTCGTGTTTCTGAATTTGGAACCTCATCTAAACCATCAAGAATTAAGAGGATGGGATTTTTGGATGCCAAGTCAAAGACATCATCCATTCCAAGTGTTGATGAGGCATTTGGATTAATTAAGACTTCAACAATGTAACGAGCCAATTCATGCTTATTGTCTTGTTGATTACTCATCCATCTTGCATAGCGGCGTAGTTCAATTCGGAAGGGAAAACGTGGACGACAATTAGCATCTAAATCCTTAGAAGTTATTCCTTCAGGCAGCTTAAGCCGATCTGCAAGACGCATAGACAACTCAGGAACGACAATTCGAGCAGCTTGATAGAGGCTCAAAAATTGAGTCAGAGTACTCTTGCCTAAACCCGGCCCACCTAAAAGTAAAATATATGGATAATCTGCAAAAAATAGAGCAAATGATGCACGTACTTGCATCAAACTTTCTGGTAATAGAACTGGATCAGCGTTAGGCTTAGATTTGTGTTTTCTAGCAAGCCATTCAATAGGGAGTTTATTGTTACTGTCCCGAATTTTTAAGATTAGATCAATGAATACTTGAGCTAGTGGCAGATCAGGTTCATCACCCGCCTCTTCCGCACGAGCAGATCCCTCACGTTCTGTAACAAATTTTAAATAAGCTTTAAAGGCACTCTGTTTACGATTTACGCTAGAAGTCGCTTCACTGTATATAGCCTTAAGAGTGTCACCAACAAGAATAGTATCTAAATAAGCCGTCCACTATCTTGCCCTTGACCAAACTGAATAAGATTGCTATCAATACGGTATGTTTTCTCCAAAAGTGCTTGTGCCATAGATTCAAACTCAATTGGCTGCATCCGGTTAAATGAGTATTTAGACATATATAGCAATCTGTAAGAAGCAATCTAAATTGTTGGTTGAACTTAAGTAAATTAGTTTCGTATAATTGTACACTTTATTCAGTGATTATAAAGAAAATTACGTATATTTACAGTATTTTTGCTAGTCTTGATATTCAATTGAGTAGTCGTGGTTCGATTAATATGTTCAACTTTGTTTTTCAATGTTTGCTTCATTGCTTCAAAACCTTGGTGAACTTAATATCTAACCAATGAGCCAGCAGAGACATTAGTAAACTCTGAAAGATTCTTGCTGAGTAAAGCGATCGCAAGCTAGTGGCTTAACGATATACCAAAATGAATGCGGAAATTACTTAAATAAATAAGTAAACTGGGGTTTGAGAAAGTAAAAGCTGATTTTACTTGCGGAAAACACCAAAATGAGAAAGCAAACTGGGGTTTGAGAAAGTAAAAGTTTGTTTTGCTTGCGGAAAACACCAAAATGAGAAAGCAAACTGGGGTTTGAGAAAGTAAAATGTCATTTTGAGTAAGCAATATGCCTTTTCGCTTATTGAATATGAAGTTTTGAGAAAGCAATAAGCCTTTTTGCTGATTAAATATAAATTTTAGTTAAATATGCGAAAGGTTAGATATCAGGCAACAATGGTAAACGACGGATACGAATACGGCTTGGCTCAACTGTAACGGCTGCTCCTTGTTCCAAATCCTCTTCACACTCAGCGATTACCGTCAGCAACAAATTCGCTAATGCTTGAGAACCTAACCTTTCAATCCGAATACGAATGACTGAAAGAGTAGTTGCTTCATCAAGTGCTAGCAATGTATGAAAATCTGCATCGAGTGTAGCAACAACACGTCTCTCTTCTCTAACTTTCTGGATGATTTCTGCATCTTCAGCTTCAGACATCCCAATTTCACCCAGATAGATAGTGTCGATACCTGCATCACGTAGCAATGCTGCCGCAGAGAGTGGTAATCCCCGATTAAGCAACAGTTTCATAGCGGTTAGATAGTTCAATGATGCGATCGCCCAAGTAGGACGATGCAAAAATTAAGGTTTGCATTTTCCAGATTAGCACTTTGCGAAAGCCCTGAACTTGCAAAGACTAGCAAAACTCTGCTAAAAGTGCTACAGGTAAATGATTAGTAGCTTGAAAAGTACACATGAAAACCACTGGTATTCATCATGTAGCGATTATTTGTTCTGACTACGATCGCTCCAAAGCATTTTATGTCGAAACTTTAGGCTTTCAAATTATTCAAGAGACTTTTCGCGCCGCCAGAAATTCTTATAAATTAGATTTAAAAGTTGCAGAAAATACTCAAATTGAACTATTTTCTTTTCCAAATCCTCCAGAACGACCTAGTAAACCAGAGTCTTGTGGTTTAAGACATCTTGCTTTTCAAGTTGATGATGTAGAAGAAACTGTTTTTTATTTAAAATCAAAAGGGTTAGAGGTAGAAAATATCAGAGTTGATGAAATTACAGGTAAAAAATATACTTTCTTTAAAGACCCAGACAATTTACCATTAGAAATTTATGAGCGTTAAAATTACTGCTAGGCAAACTTCTTATCACTATAGATAATGAAGCGATGTCTACGACAAGCTACGCTTAGGCATCAGTCTAATTAAAGCTTATTGCTGCCAAAATTTCTATATTAATAAACTATGCCTACACTTCTAAACCTTCTTCTGCACTTACACTTAACGAGGCATAATGTCATCTAACCGAAGTTGAATACCAGGCAAAAGCAGCGAGTTAATTAATTGGTTAAGTCTGTATTGTTGTTGAGTATAGCTGTCTTCAACCAATTGACAAACGGTGAATGTAGGTTGTTTGGGTTTACCAATAAATGCTATACCGCCTAATCCTCGATAATCGACAATCCAATATTCCGGGATGCCTAAAAGCGCATATTCCTCAACCTTTCTTGCATAGTCAGTTTCCCAGTTAGTGCTAACGACTTCTACCACCAATTTAATTGAGCGTCCAAGAGTAATTACGGGTTCTCGCTCCCAAAGAGGTTCACGATCAAGAACGGTTTCATCAAGAACCACAATATCAGGACGACGAACTGTAGCTGTATCTGCAAAGGGGTAAATTAAACAAGTGCGAGGAATAAACCAGGGGAGTTGTTCTGCAACAAGGTAGATGCCAATTTTGGTTGCAAGTTTGCCACTCACCGTTTCATGCGGGCCAGTGGGTTCCATGTCAATTAGTTCTCCATCTGCTAGTTCATAGCGGGGATTGTCTTGATATTGAGAGAGAAAATCTTCAAATGTGAGAGCTTTTGGGGAGATATATGTCATGAAAGTCAATCTCCTGAAGACAAGTTATTTTGATTCTAAGTCAACTTTACGGCATAAAATTTATCTGGTTGTTTGGAGGGCAGTAAATACTTCTACCAAAAGAATCGCCAGTTTCAGCATCCGTTACTTCCACAAGTTTAGCGTTATCAGTACAGACACTTCTACCTTTAGCCATTCTCAACTCCCCTTGGACAAAACCAGTCACTATCCACACCATTCGGTTGTTGGAAATCGATGATTTGTATTCTCCTGTTTTGGCTGCAAATTCCTCGTATATTGTAAGTTTTGCTTCTGTGATTTGCATCTTACTAGACTTTTTAATAACACTTTCAATCGTCATCAAACGGCTTGCTGGTAAGCTATTATTTGCAGGATATATTCGTACTTTTGAGTTAAATGGTATTGGTTGATTGACTGGCTTTTTTGTCTGTAATGGTTTAGCTGTGACTGTCTGCACTAGCAATAAATTAGTGGTGTTAGCAAATAGAAAAGCAGATAATGAAGTTATTGTAAAAATATTAACTTTAGTGCAAATGCGCTTCATAATGCTCAGAATTTTAACAACTTCCTACCACTTTAGGCGATCGCCTCCGTGAGTGTTTGCATCATCGTGCCAGAAACTCTATTGTGTCAAAGTTTCAAGTTTAGCCAGTATTATTAAGCCTTCCTCTCGGTTGCCAGTTGCGGCCATTGGTTTAAATCTGATATATTCCCAGTCAAAAAACTCAAAAGCGATCGCTAGTAGATAAATATCTGCAATATCCAGCCAAAGAACCCAGGATAATGAATCATAATTAATCTCTATAGCTTTGAGTTATCAGCCATCAGCCGCCAGTTACCAGCCGGAAGCTGAGATGCCGAATACTCAAGGCTTTGGATTCAACTTAACGAATTGACTATGAATTCTGAACAAATCAAAAATTCTCTAAATATTTCGCCAGCGATACGTGTAGGAGTACTGGGTTTCGGCGGACTCGGACAAGCCGCCGCCAAAGTAGTTGCTGGCAAACGAGAAATGATTTTAGTCGCAGCAGCAGATCAAAAAGGTTACGCTTATGCTGCTGAAGGTTTAAATACTGAAAAATCCGTTGCAACCTATCAGTCCCAAGGTTCGGTGGGTTATTTAGAGCCAATTGGTACATTAACAAATCAAAGTATTCAGGATTTAATCGAAATAGCTGAAGTAGATGGGTATTTTTTGGCTTTACCCAACCTACCTAATGACTTTATTCCCAATGTCGCCAAGGAATTTATCAAATCTGGTTGGCGTGGGGTACTAGTAGATGCGATTAAACGCACTACTGCTGTAGAACAACTCCTAGCGATGAAGGAGGAACTGGAAGCCGCCGGGATTACCTACATGACAGGATGCGGTGCTACACCTGGACTATTAACAGCAGCAGCAGCTTTAGCCGCCCAAAGTTACGCCGAAATTCATCAAGTTGAAATTACCTTTGGGGTGGGAATTGCTAACTGGGAAGCTTACCGCGCCACTGTTCGGGAAGACATTGGCCACATGCCTGGTTACACAGTAGAAGCTGCTAGGGCGATGACTGACGCAGAAATAGAAGCACTACTAGATAAAACTAATGGCGTGCTGACCTTGACAAATATGGAACACGCTGATGATGTGATGTTAGAAGTAGCCGGGATAGTAGGGCGCGATCGCGTTACGGTTGGTGGTGTAGTCGATACCCGCAATCCCAAAAAGCCTCTCAGCACCAATGTAAAGGTAACAGGACGTACCTTTGAAGGAAAGATTTCTACCCATACATTTACTCTGGGAGATGAAACCAGCATGGCAGCCAATGTCTGCGGCCCTGCTTTCGGCTATCTAAAAGCTGGTAGACAATTGCACCAACGCGGCATCTATGGAATATTCACAGCTGCCGAAATTATGCCCCAATTTGTTAGGTAAATAGGAAATGGGGCATGGGGCATGGGGCATAGGGCATGGGGCATGGAGAGCAGGGGAGCAGGGGAGATGAGGGGGACAATGAGGACAAGGGGTAATTATTGAACAAGTCTCTCTTTTATCTCCCCCCTCTTCCTTGTCTACCTTGTCTCTTCTCGATGCCCAATGCCCAATTCCCAATGCCCAATGCCCAATGTCCAATTCCCAATTCCCAATTCTTATAATGGTATTTTAGTGCTGATAAATCGGAGGTAAGTGCGATCGCTACGGTACACTGGCAGGAACGAGTTGGTAATCAAAGAGATTGGATTTGGCGTGGCTGGCAAACTCGCTACACTTACATTCGTCCTAGCCAAAGTCACCCCAATACAACACCGCTAATTTTGTTACATGGCTTTGGCGCTTCCATTGGTCATTGGCGACATAATTTAGAGGTGTTGGGTGAGCATCACACAGTTTACGCCATAGATATGTTGGGTTTTGGTGCTTCTGAAAAAGCCGCAGCTAATTACAGCATCGAACTCTGGGTTGAGCAAGTTTACGATTTCTGGAAAACATTTATCCGTCAACCAGCAATATTAATAGGCAATTCCAACGGTTCACTGATATCTATGGCCGCCGCCGCCGCCCACCCCGATATGGTGCTGGGTATGGTGATGATGAGTTTACCAGACCCGTCATTAGAACAAGAAGCAATTCCTCTTGTGCTGCGCCCACTTGTCACAGCAATTAAAAATGTTGTTGCTTCGCCGTTGATACTTAAACCTGTGTTTAACTTCGTGCGCCGTCCTGGGGTGCTGCGTCGCTGGGCACGTCTTGCATACGCTAACCCAGAAGCGATTACCGATGAACTGATCGAAATTTTAGCAGGGCCTCCCCAAGACCGGGGTTCTGCGAGGGCATTTAGTGCTTTATTCAAAGCGGCGATCGGAATTAACTTTAGCCCCAGTGTCAAGACAGTATTACCAACCTTAACAATTCCGATGCTTTTAATTTGGGGACAAAAAGATCGGTTTGTGCCGCCAGCCCTAGCTAGCCAATTTGCCCAGTATAACGAGAAGTTGGAACTGCTAAATCTGGAAGACGTAGGGCATTGTCCCCATGATGAATGTCCAGAACAAGTTAACCAAGCGATTTTAGATTGGATTGAGAGAGGAGTTAGGAGTTAGGAGTTAGGAGTTAGGAGTTAGGAGTTAGGAGTTTGAATTCTTCCCCGGCTCCCTCATCTCCCTCATCTCCCTCAAGCTTCTGCCTTCTTGCACCTAGCCAATCGTCGCTTGGTTAGTGTCAACATCTGTAGCACCATTTACAGAACGCGCCACAGAAACCATTTTGTTGAGAATTTCTTGACTGGGAACTTTACCTTTCAACACTACAGTGCTACCCGTCTGAGCCACCCAAAGGGTATTAACATCGTCGAGTTGGGGATCTTCATCAAATGCCAACGCTACCCGCTTTGCTAAACCACTTTGGTCATATTCTCCGCTTAATCCCAGACGTTCTGGGGGTATTGATTGCGTAGCACTAGCAACATCACTACTAGGAGCTTGCTGTATAGCCTGTGGAGCCGGATTTACTTCTGCATTTTGAGGTTTTTCCATGCCAAACAATCTTTGTAGCCAACCCATAAAAACTTTTCTCCTATTAGAAACCGATCAAATCTGAGTATAAAAGGTTTGCAACAAATGCTGCATCTGCCAACAAAAAGATATACATTCAATCAAATTCTTGCTTGCAGTAGGATTTCTAAACAATTTCTCGATTGGAAATGCAATGAGTGCAGCTCTTAAGTTTACAATAGGAGGTCGCACTGAAAATTTAGTGCGGTAGTAGGTCTAGCGTTGCCCTTTGCTAGTGTCTGCGTTACTCAATTCCTGCTCTAGCCTCTGTTGGCGAAGATGAAACATACCCTTTCAGTTCTCGTAGAAGATGAGGCGGGTGTTCTTTCCCGCATATCTGGTTTATTTGCGCGTCGCGGCTTTAATATTGAAAGCCTTGCTGTTGGCCCTGCTGAACAAGGAGGAGTCTCCCGAATTACAATGGTTGTCCCTGGTGACGATCGCGTGATCGAGCAACTCACTAAACAACTGTACAAGTTAGTCAATGTCTTAAAAGTCCAGGATATTACCGAAACTCCTTGTGTCGAGCGGGAATTGATGCTTTTGAAGGTGAATGCTAGTACCAGCAATCGCTCAGAAGTGATCGAATTGTCTCAGATTTTCCGGGCGCGAGTCGTGGATGTGGCGGAAGATTCTCTCACTTTAGAAGTTGTGGGAGATCCAGGTAAACTAGTAGCGATCGTGCAAGTATTACAAAAATTTGGTTTGAAAGAAATCGCTCGTACTGGCAAAATTGCCCTAACTCGTGAGTCAGGCGTGAATACTGAGTTACTCAAATCTTTGGAAGCAAAGGTTTAGTTGCAAATTTAAATCAAGACTCAGAAATACTCAAACGCAGCAGAAGTCATAGTGGCAATTGTTACTATGACTTCTATTTAGGGACTAGCAAAAAACAAATATTCAACTACCCACGAACCGCATAGTTTATAATTTATGTACAACTTTATGTACATTAACTAATATTGTTTTACAAAATCACATCCCCAACCGATGCGAGAAATGACTTTTTTAAGTTATTAGAGCTGGTAGTAGAAAATCATCAGGTGTATATGATCAACCGTCGTGATGGTGAAAATGTAGCCTTGATTGCTGAATCAGATTTAGTGAGTTTACTTGAGACGGTTTATCTTTTGCGATCGCCTGCTAATGCGCGTCGTTTACTGGATGCAATAGAGGAGTCGAAAACAGGTAACATCCAATCTCAAACGCTAGCAGAACTTCAGCAGGAGTTGGGGATTGAGCAAGAAGAAAAAAAAAGCCGAACCTATTGAAATTAAACCAGTTATTGTTAATCGCAATCCTGGTTTTAGTTCTCAATTTAAAGAAGATTTAGCTTGGTGGTTTAAGCAGGATTTTCAGAAAGCATCGAAAATGTTAGATTTGGTTACGGCTGTAATGCAAGACCCCTTTGAGGGGATTGGTAAACCAGAACCATTAAAATATATGGATGCAGATATTTGGTCGCGGCGAATTGATTTAGAACATCGGCTTGTATATCGGGTGGGAAACACTCAGATTGATTTTTTAGCTTATCGGTATCATTACGAATAAGGGCTGATTAACTACCTTTCAATTTTGGCGATTGCTTCTTCTGGTGAGACATTACCATAAATCACAGACATAATCCCTGGCAAGTATTCATCCATCATCGTCACGTTGGCGTAAACCACCCGTTGAATAAGTGCAAAACTGAGTCTGTCACCTTCAACATCAATACTAGTTTTGTAGCTAATTTCGCCATCGGTAAAATCTAACTCAAAATTGCCGATCATCATGCCAGAATTAGCTCTAGTTAAAAACTCTGCTACAGCCAGCCGCTTATTTTCTGGTGAATTGACTGGACAAATTGAATAAAAAACGAATTGATTTTGTTCGCTTCTGGCTCTAGCGTAACAATTCCATTTGCCATTTTCGCCTTGGAACAATATTTGTAAAGCTGGCTGTCCTGGAAGTTGTACAAAGGGCCAATCATCAGCTTGGAAAAAATTGATTATTTCTTCAAAAATACTACCATCTGTAGAATCTGAGGGCAAATCTGCCTCTATTTTTTGTGTTATTTCATCTTGGTTAATATCAGCAAATTCAGTCAAAAATTTATCGATCCTTTCTAGCATTTTTGCAGATGCTTTCTGAGTTTTTACAGATAAATTAGCTTCAGTCCAATCTTTAAAAAAGTTGACAATACCTTCAGCAATTCCTTCACCGTTCGTGCTTGTTTGAGCTAGTTTTTCTGGACTAATATAAGACCAAAAAGTACGATAGCCGATTTCGCCTGATTCTTGTTGCTGTTTAACAGATAAACCTAACCAACTTTCGGTGGAAAGGATTTGATTATCAGGTTGTTCTTGACTTAAATTCAGGATATATTTTGCCGTTGCATCAATATTGACAGCGTGTTCTGCTAGTAGTGGTAATAAATCGGGTTTCAGACTGGTTTCGATGGTGATGTCTGGTTCGCGGAGAAATTTGTCAGATGATAGAGGGTTACGCACAGCTGGTTTAAGATTGAATAAAGCGGTGGTATCGATGCGTTGGTAGAGTTGTGGGTTGACTTGGAAGGTGAGACGACACACAATGAGTTCGTTGTTTTGTTTGGTGAGAGTGAGTGCGATCGCGCGAACGGTTAAGGGAGATTGGCAGGAGTCGTGTAGGGTTAAGTCGGTGTTGATTTGATGATCATCTGTTTTAGCGATCGCGTACATATATGGTTATTTGACAATTAATGATTTTGCTGTAATAATTCAGCATCTAATTAGTAGCGATTGTAATGTCTGGTTCTCTTAGGAATTAGCCAGATGATAGGGGGTTATGCCCATCTGATTTGAGATTGAATCAGGTGGCAGTGTCAATAGTTACCACTTTTGAAAGTCCACTCTACTTGTTGTAGAGGTTAGCCAGGTTTTCAAGAATCTCACTAATTTCTTCCCATTCATGTTGTGTCGCAAGGTAGCGTGCTGCATCCACTACAGATATTAGAGCTTCGCCCTGGAAATTGTAAGACCAGAATGCAGCGCTGATCAGAGCATCAAAGGCGCGTGCTGGTTCACCCGATTCATCTAAGTTTTTGGCTGCTTCAACATGAGCCAAACCATTATATGTTTTGCCCTCGTTAGCTAAAGTTATTGTCGCTGTCCAAATCGGATCGCGTTTCCATTCTTGCAATACCGAATCCTGCTGTTTTACCAGAATCTGCGCCGCCTTAGCTACCCTTAAATCAGCATTACCACCGAGTTTGAAGATATGTTCAATTGTGCGGGAGGTGCTTGTATCTATAGAAGCAGGAAGTTTAGCAACCTCCCAAGCTGCAAGTTGCTGTTCTTCAATATTTTTCTTCAACTGGTTACTGATCTGTAGCGCTACAACTGCTGCTGCATTTCTCCAAGTACCAAGCCGATCGGGAAGCGGAATAGCTACTACCTGCTTAGTTATTGCTTGATGCAGGTATTTTCGATATAGTAGGTGTTGCGGATTTGAGTCTAAACGCTCCAAACTTTCACACGCAGCTTCCTGAACAACTGCTGCATTGTCGCTTTGTGGATATAATTTGTCATCGAAGATGACTGACTCCAGCCCTTCGAGATGATCCTCTCCACCCATTGCAACATGGAGTTCGATCAGTTCGTCCTTTACCTCCGGCCACAACTCACGTAGAGATTCCTTCCCACGGCGTAATTTATACAACTTATATCTATAAATGAGCATTGGTAGGGCCGTACTTAAAGAAGTAGATACAGTAACAATTTGGTTTTGAGAGCAGACAACTACAGGACTCTGCGCTAAGACTTTACCAGGTAAAAGGCGAATACCAACTATCTCCTTGCCAAAGGTATCTGTAAAAGGAAGAACTCTGGCGAAAGGAAGTACACTCCACGTACCTTGATTAACCAAACTGATACGCTGCTCTGGTTGGATATTAAAGTCTATTTTAGTTGCTTTGCGGGTACTTTCGCTCAAGTTGAATGTTGAGGGATCAAAAGAACAGGTTAAGGAAAGCCGAGTCATGTCGATGTCTGCTCCTTTTGTCAAGCTAAATGTTAGCTATTGTCAGCTTTTCATTTTATTTTGTCAGCTATGTGTCAGATTTACTCCTTCCTTATGTAATATTTTATGAAACTAAAGTTTAAATTTAGTACCAAAAATCAATTGGTATTCATTTTTTTGAGATGAAACCATAATACCTAATGTATTGGTCTATAAATTGGTTCCCATGTTTGTTCTGCTAGATCCTCCAAATCATTCATAGCTGCGTTTTTATTCTTTGAGCTACCATCTACTTTGCTGGCATCCAAAGCTAACTTTACTTTAGTTTTATCAAAGTGGTAGGCGTCATTAAAAGCTCGCTCAAGTAAATTGTTTAACTGATCTTTGGTGTTTTCTAAGATTCTTTCTCTATCATCATCGTCAATATCCTTGAATTCTTTTTCTGCATCACTCAAGATAATTTCAGTAACTTTCTTTTGGTTAGGTGATTGGGCTTTGTTTTTAATTTCTTGGTAACAAGCTGCTAAAAAATCTCTCCAGTTATTCGTCCTTGGATTCACAAGAAGCTTTTTCTGAGTGGCATCCATAACCCTTATCCGCTTCTGTTGAGTCAGTTGCTGCTCTGCATCTAGATGTTTTGCGAGTGGTTCTTTCAATTTGCTGTTATGCACAGCTGTTGAACTCTTTTTATGAGTATCTTCGTGAATTAGAATCGCGCTAAGTCCCACACCTTCTTTATTAATATTGTTGAGTTCAGCAACGCGAGTATTAAGATTATTTGCCAGATCCTTAGCAGCATTATCATCTTTGAAAGGTTTATTTTTCAGCTTTTTGATGATTGCTTCCAAATCCTGACTGATGGCAACTTTTAGTCCTTTAGCAGGAACGTGGTGAGAATGGCGTGGTGGTTTGCGACCCTTAACTACATCCTTCACCACGTGTTTACCGACAATCGGGGCGGGATTGTCATATAATTTGGGTTTGGAAACCTTGTCTTTCTTCGCCTTAGGATTGATTTCACCCTCAAGATGAGCAGTTGTTTGCTCTTCAGCATCTTTGTCAATGACAAGTTTGCACGAAGTCATCTTATATTTAGCTTTAATTTTAGGCAGACGCTTCTCGACATCTTCAAATGAAAGTTTATCATTGAGCATCAGTGTTTGAGCTTCTGCTAAAGCTGCCTTAAGGTCAGCTTGTTTCTTCTCCATTGTCCGCTCATCAGCTTTGCCATTTCTGGCTTGCCTTTCTTTGTGTTTATCCTTGCCAGACCTAAATCTATCCTTAATTTTATTGCCAAACTTGTGAAACTTATCCTTAACAGATTTTTTCTTATTCTCAACCCATTTCTGACCGGCTTCCTTCTTATCTTCAACCCATTGCTTACCTGCTTTATATTTCTCCTTCGCCGTATCTTTAGCAGCGTTGAATTTCTTTCCAACCTTACTCTTGTTAAATTTGTTGCCAACTTTCTTAAACGCCTTCGCACCTTTATCAATTACCCAATCAACTGCTTTTTCCATCGGTTTACGCAGCTTCTTGAATATTGCTTGAACCTTGCCAGCAATTCCATCTAAGCCCAAAAGACTTGCTAGGAAACTGATCGCAACTGGTAAAGATTTAGCTAGGGCATTTTCAACGCCTTTGATTGCTTGATCGATCGCACCACTAGCGATCGCACCAATCGCATCCAGTATCGCATTAATTAAATCGGCAATCTGCTGGGCGCGTTCAATAAAGAATTTGACAATTTCATAAATCGCCTTAGCAGCTTTGATAAATGCTGAAGCCGGAGTCAACAAGCTGAGAATCCACTCAATCCCGGCTGTAATCACCTTTTCAATAATAAAATTCTTGATGGGTTCAATCACCAAAGCGTTGAGGTCGCCCATCTTCTTTTGGACAAACTCCCACATCCCAGCCACTCCCTGACTGGCTAAAACTTGAAATACATCAACAGTTTGTTCCAATCGGCTGACCTTTTCTTCACCCAATCGTTTCACAGCTTGGGCACGAATTGCTTCATAAGTGAAGCCTAAAAGCTGCATCGCTAGGCTAAAGATTCCTTTAAGGTCGAAGTTTTCTGGCATTTCAATACCAGTTTCTGCCATTGTGCCTGTCAGCCAGCCAATTAATCCTTGTTGGAGGTGCTTCCCGATGTTATTCATGAAGTTGAGGAAGCCTTGCTTCACCGCCTGGATCAAATTAGTCAAGAAACCAATCGGGTCTTTGAGGATTTGCCCAACTACGCCAGCAACTCGCGCTAGCACTTGCAAAAGCATTTTGGTCAGTTCGACGATCGTCTTGATGACTCCCACGATGAAGTCGAAAGCTTTTTGAATAAAACCTTTATTTGCTGCCTTCATCTCTTCAATGCGGGCATCAACAGCTTCCAAGTTTTCTTTGTATTTCTGCGCTAAGGTGTCAATTAGCTCATCTTGCTTATCGTCAACACTTTGTTGCAATTCTGCAAATTTGCTGTCAATGTCTGCGGCAGCTTGTTGACCAACTCCTTTTAAGTCTTGTGGCAGTTTGTTGATATAATTCTGAATCTCCTGCTTACCATTGGCTATTTCTGCTTTGGCTTGGGTCAGTCCTTTACTGATAATGGCGACAACTTTGTTAATCACACCATCCATCTGATTAATATAAAGCTGCCGACCCTCTTGATAGAAGGCGTTCACCTCTGAGGGCATACCAAACAATTTGTCTTTCAGCCATTTTGCTGGCCCAAAAAAGCCACTGTAGCGATCGCTCTTATAATCGTCCATCCGCTTGCCAACGTAATCCTCGAAGGCTTTTTTGGCGTCAGCAGCACCAGCATCAAAGGCTTGTATAACTTGAGTGTCTAGTTCGCTGAGGGTTTTCTCAACTTTGCTTTTGGTCTTGTCATAAATCTTATTAATATCACCAGCAACTTTTGCCCGTGCTTGCTCATCCTTGCTCTTGGCACCCACCTGCTGCTCCCCTACCTGACCGAGGTTTTGGGTACGGATACCGTGCATTGTTTGTAAATGCTGCTGGGCTGTAGCTGACGCCGTAGCTTGAGCGGTTGCGAGTATCCCTTGCTCTTGTTGGCGATATTGTGGCGGTGCTTCTTGGGCATTGGTTTGAGCGTCTTTCTTGGCTGCGAGTGCGCCTTGAAACTCCGGTTCATTGGAGTTTGCCAATTGCTCCTCAGTAATATCCGCCTCTTTCATCTGCTGGTCAAGTTTTTTACTGTCATTTTGCAGTGGTGCTTCGACTTCACCTTGTCCTTTAGATTTGGGTGCGGCTTTATCTGCATCAACACCTGTTGGCGGTGTCCCTGGTTCATTCTTGGGCAGTGGTGTTACTTGTTTAGCCTCAATCCCACTGGCATCAGGTTTTTCTTTAGTTTTTTCTTCTAATTGACCCTGAGAGCTTTTCTGTTCTTCTTTAACCTGACCGCTCAAATCGCTTTTAACAGAGTCCAGTTTATTGTTATTTTTAAAGTTGTCCGCTTCTTCCAAGTTCTTGGGAGCCATATCAGCAATGCGCTGCATCAATTTGGCTTTGAAGGCGGCAGCGTCAAATCCTGGTGTTGGGGCCTGTTGCATCTGTCCAACTTGATTGGCTTGCGCTTTGCTGTCTACTTCATTACCTGGGGGTTGAGCTGCCGCTTGGGCTTCTTGGGCTTTGCTATTAGCAGGTGGGTGTTTTTTCTCAAGTCCTGCAACCTCTTTTGTTGTGCCGACTACCGCTTGAAATGCTGGGTCATCTTCAGGGGAAGTGGGAGCCTTTTTCCCATCAGCTGCATCAGGTAATTTTACTGTGGTGCCGGCTACATTTGCTCTTGGTAATCCAGCGATCGCTTTCCCTGCGTTTCCTCCAGATAAATCTGCGTTTACCTTACCTACATCTGCTCCTTTGCTTTGAGCTTGCTGTTGAGAATCGACCTTTTCTGTATTAACTTTAATATCTTTTGACTCAAGCTCTTTTGGTTGATTTCCCCCAACCTCAACTTGTTTCTGAGTTACTGCTGCACCAACTTTTTTTGTTGGAGGTGGGTCTGTTGCCGCGTTTCCACCATTATCTGGAGGTGTAGCGATAGCTTGATGTTTTTCTGTTGTAGGCTGATTTTGTTGTTCGCCTTTTTCCGTATCAGTTTTGGACTCTAATTTTTTTTGGTTGTCTTCGTCACTTGGTTTTTGGAAATTCTCTCGCAGTTGGATAGCTAGTCCATGCCTCGCAGATGTTGTCGGCACTTTTGTCTGGAGTTTATTTTCTTTTGGTGCTACATGAAGAGATTTCGGCTGCACTGCACTGCCATTCTGCTGGACAACGTGCGTCAATTCATGGGCCAGTAACTCCTTGCCTGCATCACTTCCAGGAGAGTATTCGCCTTGACGGAAGAACACATCCTGCCCTGTGGTAAAAGCACGAGCTTGTATAGATTCATTTAAACGATCAGATTGAGCATCAGTATGAACCCGGACGCTACCGAAATCAGCCCCAAATGCTTGCTCCATTGGGTGCTTGATATCATCTGCAAGTGGCTGCCCATTGCCACGTGCTTGTTGGATTGAAGTTTCTAGCTCAGATGTTGCGGCTGTCCTTCCTCCACCCTGACGCTGCACCAAAGGAGTAATAGAATCCGCCAGGGATTTCATTTGTAATTGGTCTTCTTCCTCTGGTAATGCCTCCCGTTGGATAGATTGCACAGGTTCGCTCATCCTCTGCATCACCAATTGGGCGACACTATCAGCCTCCTGCTCATAAATGTCTCCAGGTTGGCTAACTGTCAGTTTTGTTTGTGGACGCCGCAGTGATATTCGACTAATGTCATGTTCAAGCGGTTTGCTTGGGGATTTTACCTCATTCATTATCTGGGATGAAGTACCAAGCGGCTTCATTTGCAATTCTTCTTCTGGTAGTTCCTCCCGTTGTAGCAAGGGAATTTCTCCCCAAGATTTCATTTGTACTTCTTCTAGCAGTTCTTCGCGCTGAATACTGCCCTCTGGTTTCATTTGCAATTCTTCTTCATCAGATAATTCTTCTCGCTGAAGTTTCCCACTCTGTGGCTGATGAATTCTTTGCATCACCTGACGTGCTGTTTGGTCAGTTTCCTGCTCGTACTTGTCTCCAGGCTCCCCAATCGTCAGTTTTCCTTGAATTAGTGTTGATGTATTTGGTCTTCTGACTGGAATATTGGCAAAGTTATGACCAAATCGAGTTGCTTTTTCCAGCCGAGAATTCAAAGATCGATCCATCTTGGCTTGCAATACAGTCAGCCGTTCTTGTCCCTCTGGCGTAATCGTCCGATGCTTGGCTTGTAATTCCAATCCAGTTACTTCCATCTTTTCTTCAGCTTCATTCTCTACATCCGTTTGTGTCACGGGCGTAAAAGATGCTTTTTGAGTTTGGCCACCAAACGGTCTATAGGCCAATTGAGGAGTTTGTTCTGGTGCTTGAAAATTAGAAAAGCTGGATGAGGGACTTTTGAGGGATTTCATCGGTTTTGATTGCAACTATTGACGATTAAATTTGTCAAGGTGATTAGTTTTGATTATCATTTACCCAAAATTGCAATTATCAAGATAATTTTAGAACGCTAATCAATTAGAAATAATTAAGATGTGTTACTCCTCGAGATAAGTACTGGCTTGTAAAGAGTCTCATGTCGAATAAAGGAGAACACGCAGCCGTGTTCCCCTAGTCACGAGGAAAAGTATCCTTGAATCTGCCTTTTGATATTAGTACTTTCTTAAGTTGACAATGTTTTTATGCAAAACTGACTCCTAGTGTATAAGTAAAATCAGGATTAGAATTGCTACCAGAGAAATTTTAAATTAGATGATGAAAATATCACCTCCATCAAGATAGTTATCATTGATACCGCGATCGAGATAGTCATTACTGGAGTTGAGACTAGTTATCGGTGCGAAACTGCTGAACAAATCAGATATAAAAATTTGTTAATAATCACTAGTTAGTACATATAACCAAGCCAGTTTTAACTATACTATCCCGCTAAATTTGATAGGACAATTAAAAATCATCCTCAAACTTAATTGATAGTAATAACTTCAAGCAAAACTGTGATAACTTATTTTATTTTTGAGAGTATCTCGGCTAATAATAGTTAAATTATGAGCGATAATTTCCCAGGCAACCCAATTGAAAAATTGAGCATATATAGCCGTTCTAAACACCTCTAAAGCTTCAGTAATAGTGTTCAGAGGCTTGTTAGCCCACCTTAGCCTTAAGGGAGTATCACAGCAAAAATAAAGGAAGAAACTCACGAATAATCTAGTTTTTTTTCCCTCTTTTTGCAAAATGGGATGCTCCCGTTTCCTGGCGATATTTTTTGTCATGTTACTATTAACGTCTTAACCTTAGATGTTTAGCCATAGCTAAGATCGCAAAAAAAGTGATGAAAACGATAATTTTTTGTACAACGATACAAGTAGGAATCTCAGCAATCATAGGATTGCTCTGGGCAATAATTTATCTACTGTATAGCCAAAATATTCAAGTAACTCTCAAGTTGTTTTTCTACTCATTTTTGGGAGGATTGTTTGGTGGAATAGTTGGTGGTTTTATTGGTCACTGAAAGCGCCAGTTGGCTTCTTTGGATTTCAATTTTTTGGATTATAGGCATTATTGAAGGAGCAGTTTTAGGAGGATTGATTTTCATCAGATTTTATTCATAATCCGTTCTGGATAAGTACGTATTTATAGATCCTATTCGTGCGTATTTTTGGATTTTTGTCGAATTTCGGTCTTTTATGTTTGTTATGTGTTTAACTATAAACTTTTACGGCTCATAATACTATACATATATAAATGGAAACTCAAAGTCTCATAGCAATCGTAACGATTCCAACAGGAATTTTAGGAACGCTTGGAGCAATCTGGGCAATATTTTATTTCAGATATACCCAAAATATTCAAGCAAGTTTTGAATTGTTTTTCTACTTCTTTTGTGCTGATTTGATTGCTGGAATAGTTGGTCTAATTATTGGTTTTTTATTTCGAGGATTGTAGGTTAGTAAAGTATCAGGTTTGGGACGGACATTATTAGAAGGTTCTTTGAGAGAGAGTACGCTAGTAGTAGTTATTTTTTCATGCCCAAATAGCAATAGTCAATAGACATCTTGCAAAAGTAGCTTTTGCTTTCCGGTTGGAGAAAGGTTAAAGGTTACTGGGTTTGGGAAAATTCCATACCTTTACCCTTTAACCCTTCCCCTTTTCCCCACAAATGCCAAGAAGTCTAAAGTCGAAATCGGGATCGTCCCCTGGTTGAACTGTGGCAATCTGGGCTGAAGGATTAATGTTTGAGCCTGATGATAAGCAACCTAACCCTTCAGGACTGGCGAATGTATTGTTTGTACTTTATCCAGTATTTTCCCGCTCATAGAAAAGTGAAGTTGTCACTATCAAGTGTGAGACCCACTACCCCCTGCACAATACCGATGATTTCATCTTGCTCTGCTCCCAGTTTGTCTAAGAATATTCGTGTGTTACTTCCAACAACTTGCAAGCGGTAATCTTGTGAAAATCCGTTGAGTTCTATTCGGTCTTGGCTAGAGTTGAAGTCAGTAATAAAAGCCAAGTCTCCAAAACCAGGATTCGTAGTATTGTTATCGTCGTAGAAAACGTTTTCAGCGTCCCCCAGGATAAATCTATCTGCCCCGGCCCCGCCAGTCAAGTTATCAATTTCCCCTAATCCAGGTGGAAGCGGACTACCAGGAAAAGTACCGATGAGGATATCATTTCCAGATCCCCCATTGAGGATATCATTGCCCGGCCCGCCTTGTAGGCTATCATTGCCGTCCTCACCATTGAGAATATCGTCGCCATTACTACCGTCTAGCGTATCATCGCCTACTCTTGCATTTAGAGTGTTATTAGAAGTATTACCAAAAAGAAAGTTGTTAAGACTGTTACCTATCCCGGTAAGGTTGCCACCTTCTCTCAGCCTCAGATTCTCCAGATTGGCTCCTAATGTGTAGCTTACAGAAGACCGGACGGTATCTATGCCTGAATTCGCAGCCTCTGTAATGATATCAAGAGTAGTGTCAAAAAAGTAACTATCGTCACCTGCACCACCTTTTAAAGTATCATTTCCTATACCCCCATTCAGTGTGTCATCGCCATTATTACCGGATAATTGATTATTTTGGTTATCGCCAACAATGTTGTCATTTGCATTTGTGCCGATGACATTATCAAAGTTGACTGCGGTAAATGACAATGTTCCCAAACCAGGAACGTTATTAGCAGTCAAACTTCGGCTTTGCAGGTTAACGGCGATAGATACTCCAGCTAAAGATTGGGATGCATCGATGGTGTTGTTGGCAACATTAGCATTAGCAATAACCCTTTCTACTTTAAAGAGTAGGTCTTGTCCCAATCCTCCAGCTTTTTGAATGGTTCCAACACCTGATAAGGTAATGGTTTGACCTAGTTGACTGTAGTCTGCGGTATCAATGCCATCTCCGCCATCAATGTTGTCGTTACCCTGACTGGCTTTGAAGGTATCACTGCCTGCATCACCTTTTAGAGTGTCGTTTCCTGTGCCCCCATCAAGTGTATCATTGCCATTATTACCGGATAATTGGTTATTTTGATTGTCACCAGTAATGGTGTCATTTCCATTTGTGCCGATGACATTATCAAAGTTAACTGCGGTAAATGACAATCTTCCTAAACCAGGAACGTTATTAGCAGCTAAACTTTGGGTTTGTAGGTTAACGGCGATAGATACCCCAGCCAAAGATTCGGATGCATCTATAGTGTTGTTGGCAACATTAGGATTAGCAATCACCCTTTCTACTTTAAAGAGTAGGTCTTTTTCCAATCCCCCACCTTTTTGAATGGTTCCAACACCTGATAAGGTAATGGTTTGACCTAGTTGACTATAGTCTGCGGTATCAATGCCATCTCCGCCATCAATGTTGTCGTTACCCCGACTGCCTTTGAAGGTATCACTGCCTGCACCACCTTTTAGAGTATCGTTTCCTGTACCCCCATCAAGTGTGTCATTGCCATCTCCGCCGCTAAGACTGTCGTTCGCCGTGCCACCTGCGAGGGAATCGTTACCAGCCAAGCCATTCAAGATATCGTTACCGGAGGCAGTATTGGCGTTACCACCACTAGCCCAACCAACTATGGTGTCATTTCCCGAACTCCCATTTATCGTATCAGGATTTGTAGTACCGAAAACCATATTATCTCTCCTAAATTTCTCACTAAATATGTAAGTTCAGCATCAATGAAAGAACTATTTATCAGTTCCATGTAGCTTACTTGTAATTTGCGTAATTTCATGTTAAAAAACATTAACTATTTAGTTAGAAACTTCTCAATAAAAAATATCCAACTACTGGCTGTGGGAGCTTTGTAGCTTCTTATATTTTCTTCCCTAGTACCCAGAGGAGACTTCTAGTCGTTCCGTTGCTAAAATTTTGGATAGTCTCTAGTCTATAGAAATGCTCCGATACCGTAAGCAAACAATATTTATTATTATTTCTGTACTCATCGTTGTACCGATGGGATTTTTGTTTAAGTATTATAACGGCCCTGCTCATCACTGGTTTAATGACTACGGAGCAGCTGTATTTTACGAAATATTTTGGTGTCTGTTCGCATTTTGGTTTTTCAGAAGTTGGGCGGCAGTAATCCAAATTCCTATATGGGTTTTTGTCATCACCTGTATACTAGAATTCTTGCAACTTTGGCATCCGCCACTATTAGAGCAAATGCGCGCCACCTTGATAGGTAAATTGTTACTTGGTACAACTTTTGTTTGGTGGGATTTTCCTCATTATGTATTGGGTTCTGTTTTAGGCTGGTTATGGCTGCGACAATTACACAAAATAAGTTATGCAAAAAAAAGTCAAGGTTAAACCTAATTCAAAACAGCAAAAAATTGAAGAACAACCTGATGGTAGTCTGACTGTTTATTTAAAATCGCCCCCAGTTGATGGTAAGGCTAACGAAGAGTTAATTAAACTACTAGCAGATAAATTTGATGTACCCAAGTCTCATATCAGAATTAAGTCAGGTTTCTCCTCTCGGCAAAAGCTGATGGAAATCGATCCGAATACCTAACTGTTGCTTAATAATATCTTTTGTGAAGACTTTTCTGCTTTCTGAATGCGATCTACATTCCACCCAGGACATTCTCTACTAAAGACAAGAAACGAGAGATAGTAACTTGCTCTCATCTAATTTTTATGCCTTTGTAATACTGATATACCTTGGTTGAGTTTTGACTCTTCCTATCCAAGCTTGGATAGCAGGATATTGTGTTAAATCAAACCCACCTTCATCAGCTACATGAGTATAGGCGAACAAGGCAATATCAGCTATCGTATAACGTTCTCCGACAAAAAAATCTTGAGAAGTTAAGTGTTTATCCATCAAGTTAAGTGCTGCATAGCCTGGTTCGCGTTTTTGTTTGATAGCTTCACTGTATTCTTCAGTTTTACCTAAAATAGAAATCCAAAATCTTGATGTAGCAATAAAAGGCTCATGGCTATATTGTTCAAAACATAACCATTGCAGCACCTGCGCTCGTAAAAAACGGTCATAAGGTAAAAACTCTGTACCTTCACTGAGATAAACCAATATAGCATTTGATTCTGCCAAATATTTCCCTGGCTCGATTTCCAGAACAGGTATCTTACCGTTAGGATTTTTACTTAAAAATTCTGGTGTTCGAGTCTCGCCTTTCAAGATGTTAAGCTCTATCCTCTCAAAAGGCATACCTAGTTGTGTCAATAAAAGACGTATCTTATAACCATGACCAGAAGGTAAAAAATCGTACAGATGCAGTAGTTCCATGTTAAAATACAGTTAGGAATATGTTGAGAAGTAAAGGTTCAAAATACAATATTTTACCAAAAGATTTTCCCAAAACCGGATATTTTTTTTGTATTTAGGTTCTGAACGTACTACAGGAAATTATTCAAGAAAATAAAAAAATGTTATTTATTTCTAGTTTGAGATGTTTAATTTAGTTAATGGTCGAAAAGAAAACTATGTGTGGAAGATTTACTCTAAACTATTCGGCAGCAGGATTGTCTGAAGTTTTCCATGTCGAGTCAGTTCCCGATTTGGCAGCGGAATATAACATTGCGCCTACGCAAATGGTGGCGACAGTGTTACAAAATCCCGAAAACAAAAAGCGAGAATTTAAGCAGTTGCATTGGGGATTAATTCCGTCATGGGCGAAAGATGCAGGAATGGGGGCAAAGCTGATTAATGCTAGGGCAGAAACTGTTGCTGAAAAACCTGCTTTTCGTTCGGCTTTTAAGCACAGACGCTGTTTAGTGCTAGCTGATGGCTTTTATGAGTGGCAACGCCAACAAGGTAAGAAGCAGCCATTTTATTTTCGTCTCCAAGATGGGCAACCCTTCGGTTTTGCAGGTTTGTGGGAAAGATGGCGTTCGCCTGCTAACGAAGAAATAATTTCTTGTACAATTTTGACTACGGCAGCTAACGAATTACTCCAACCCATCCACGAGCGGATGCCAGTAATTCTAGAGCCACAAGATTACGATTTATGGCTAGATTCCCAAGTACAAACGGCCCAAACCCTACAGCAGCTATTGCGTCCTTATCCAGCGCCAGCAATGATTGCATATCCAGTTAGCACCTTGGTAAACAACTCTCGACATAATAGTTCAGAATGTATCGTACCCCTCAGTGAGAAGAACGCCCCCGCAAATCAGTTAAATTAACTATTGAGTGAACTATGGAATTGGGGAGACAAGCAGACAAGGGGATAAAAAAGCGTTTTCCCAATGCCCCATGCCCAATCCCCAATGCCCAATACCCAGAGAGAAATATGCCAAGAACACAAAAAAACGATAATTTTATTGACAAATCCTTTACTGTGATGGCGGATATCATTCTGAAGATCCTGCCAACTAACAAAAAAGCTAAAGAAGCGTTTGTTTATTATCGAGATGGGATGTCAGCCCAAGCGGAAGGGGAATATGCTGAGGCATTGGAATACTATGAAGAAGCTCTAACACTAGAGGAAGATACCAACGATCGCGGCTATATACTCTACAATATGGGGCTAATTTATGCCAGCAATGGCGACCACAACAAGGCTTTAGAACTATATCACAAGGCAATTGAGTTGAATCCACGTATGCCCCAAGCCTTGAATAATATCGCTGTGATTTATCACTACCAAGGCGAAAAAGAAAAAGAAGCTGGAGATAACGAGGCTGGCGAAGCACTTTTTGACCAAGCAGCAGACTATTGGATTCGTGCTATTCGCATGGCTCCCAATAACTACATCGAAGCTCAAAACTGGCTAAAAACCACCGGGCGATCGCAAATTGACGTATTCTTTTAGTCATTAGTCATTAGTTCTTTGTCATTTGCTAAGGACTAATGACCAATGACAAATGACAAATGACCAATGACAAATGACAATTTATGATTGACCAAGAACAAGTTCACAAAGTAGCCAATCTTGCTCGTTTAGAATTGACTCCAGAAGAAGAGGAACAATTCACTACTCAGTTGGGAAGTATTCTGGACTATATCGAACAATTGAATGAACTTGATGTCAGTAATGTACTGCCAACAACACGCGCAATTGATGTCAGCAACATCACACGAGAGGATGAATTGCAACCCTATCCTGACCGGGAAAGTATTCTCAACAGTGCGCCCGAACAGGAAGGGGAATTTTTCAAAGTACCAAAAATCCTCAATGCTGAATAGAATGGCACTAAGAAAAGCTGAAAGCTCGTCAGGGCAAGGTTGCAGGTTTAGGGTGTAGGAAAATATGTTCTATGTCTAAATCTGTAATCACCGTTACCGTCAAATTGTTCGCTGCTTATCAAGAAGCCTTTAGGGTTTCGGAATTAGTGCTGGAATTTCCTAATAGTATGCCAGTCAAAGCAGTATGCGATCGCCTCATAGCTGAACGCCCTGAACTCTCTCAATGGCGCGATATAACCCGTTTTGGGATTAATTTGATATTTGTCGAACCAGATACCTTACTACAAGATGGAGATGAGGTTGTGTTGATTCCACCAGTCAGCGGCGGTTAGGAGTAGAGACGCGATTAACCCTTGTCTGTACAAGAGTTAGGAGCGATCGATTAAAGATTCAAAACTTTTAACTCATAACTATTTAAAGAGAATTGGTCTGAGCAGTTAGCTTTATTAAGTTATTTAACTCTTGTTGCATTTGACTAACAACTAATTCATAACATTCATTGACATAATGGCGATCGCTAGCTGCTTGACGACCGTAGCGTTCAAATACAATTGGCGGACAAACCCGCGTATACATGGGCACTGGTAATGGGATATTGGGCAACGGGCCAATTGCTAATCCCCAAGGCAGTCCGAGATAGATTGGAAAAACTTCTGGGTCGATACCTAATAGCCAAGGCATTCCCCATTCGTGGAGTTGCCGCGCAACTTTGTAGCAGTCAGCGATAACAATAAGTGTATCGTGAGCGCCCCAAGAAATCACAGGCACAATCGGCACATTTTCCCGTAACGCTAACTTGATAAATCCTTGTCGCCCAGCTAAGTAGATTTTATTACGTAAATAATTCGGTCGGAAGATATCTTCGGCTCCACCGGGATAAACTAGCAGACTCGCTCCAGAGCGTAAGGCAGCGTAAGCCATTTTTGGATGAGCAATGATTGCTCCAGCCTTGGCGACTAATTGCGCTAGTGGTGGGCTAACCTGCCAAACTTTGGGATGCATCAAACCATAAACTGGTTTTTCTACACCAAATCTTCGGAACCAGTCGTACATCATCATCACCATATCTGGGGCTGCGAGTCCACCATTGTGCGAACCAACAAACAAAACTTTTTGCTGGGGTGGAATATTCTCCCAGCCACTAGTTTGAACTTGGAAATAGTACCGATAGAAAAAGCCAACTAGGGGCATCAGAGATTCTATGAACTTTGGATCTCGCTCATCCAAAGACCAACCGAGTTTTTTGTTTAATAAATGTTGCTTTTTTGACATTGAGGCATTCTAACAGCATTGGCAAAGTTCAAACAATCCCTTGTTTAGATATAACTCAATACGGATAGGTTAAGATTAAAACTTTGTATTAAAGTCAACATAGACGCATAGAGGTTGATTTTACTTAACGTAAGTTCGATGAACCTCTCCCGGACAACCTCTCTCTCCCACGGGGAAAGGGAGGAGCAACGAGAAATTAGGGTTTTGGAAAGGTCAAAAAAGGCTTGTCGAACTCACGTTTACTTAATTGCGATCGCTTAATCATTAGATATTTGGTGAAATTAAATATTGCATTATCCATAACCCTTGTAGAGACGTACCAGTGCTACGTCTCTACATTCTTTTTCACTTATATTTTTATACCAAATCGCGACGATTAATTTGGTGATGTCTATGGAGTAGTTGTTGGTTTTGAACGCTGCTGGTAAAAACCTACAACTTTTTGAAGATATGTAGCAGTAAATCCACTGTTGCAGCCTGTATAGTTGCCAGTCATCCACCAACAACCGACGCCACGCACAGCAGCAATTTCATTATTACTGTTGGCGAGAAATTGCTTGTTAAACTCACGGCGCGTGATGCAAGATACAACTTGGCGTGCTTTGGCGGGACTATTTTCAAACTGCGTTGGTGTTAGTTCTTGTTTAAGACAATATTTCGACCAGCCTTTTAAGGTTTCTGGTTTAACTTGCCATTCACTGTAAAGTCCATCATTTGCGGTGCCGGTCTGCGGTGCAGCTAGTCGTAGCGCCTCTACCATTGCCGCGACTTGGGCATCAGAAACCTTTTGTTGTGCTTGAGCTAACAATGATGACAGTCCAAAGCTGACAATCACTCCGCTAAATAGTAATGCTATCCGGTTTCTCCTCATGATTTTGGACTTATTTTTAGATACCAATATGTAGGATACTACGTTTTTACACTTAGCAATTATCAAAGATTAGGTGAATTGGGCATTGGGCATTGGGCATTGGGCATTGGGCATTGGGGATTGGGTATTGAGCATTGGGTATGAAGAAGAGACAAAGGTAGACAAGTCAGAGGGGGAAGACTTGGGAGAGACTTGTTCAATAATTCCTCCTTGTCCCCCTGCTCCAACTCATAACTCATAACTCCCCTGCTCCCCTGCTTCATTCCCCAAATTGTTAAGCTGGGTTCCAAGTGCCGTGGAAGCTGTGGGGAATGACGCTAGGTAATCCTAGTTTGCAAACTGGTTCTGCATCCAGGCGATCGCTATCAAATACCCAAACTTCACTACTATGAGTATTAGCATCGTATACAACAGTTAGCACCCAGCCTTGCTCGGAGTTTTGGACATCTTGGGCATAGATGGGTTCTGAAGGATAGCAGTTTTCTCCTAAGTCTGCTTCCGTGAGGGTTTCAGTTTTGTAGTCAAAACGGGCGATCGCACTGAACAATTCTTTGTCTATATCCCCTCTTTGGGGCATTAATGATACATAAGTATAGCGCCAAGGTTGTCCAACTTGCGATCGCTGTACTACAGGAAATTCACACTTGCGGTTGACAACTTCCTGCATTTCTATAACTTTACCAGTTTGGGGATTGAGGCGAACTTGCCACAATGTTCCTCTAGTAACTGTGTGCGTCTCACCACTTGCAAATTCTCTGAGATATTCATTAGTTTGGTGAAAATCTGCATATCGCACCATGTCTAGAACCACGGAACCGTCTTTATCTTCACAACCATTGCCAAAATGCCAATTGAACCAAGGATCGGTTTCGCCACGACTAACTAAGGATAAATTTTCGCGATCGAAGATTAACACCTGGGTTCCTAATTGAGGTTCCCACAACAGAGATTCACTAAAGGTAGTCACACCTAGCAAAAGTGACAGCATTTTCATCCGCATCGGTGGCATAAAAAACACCAGATACCTTTGAGTTAAAACAAAATCATGCATTATCGAGTAGCGATCTAGCTTAAAAGCAGTTTTTTGGATAATTTTGCCAGTAGCATCGCTTTTGTAGAGATTCAGTTGTACGGAACTGCCGATACTGATTCCAAAGTTAAAAATCTCGCCTGTTTGGAAATCGCGCTTGTAATGAGCAGAATAAGGTAATCCGTTATCCAAAGCGCCTAAATCATCCAATCCCTTCGTTTCTAAAGTTTGCAAATCAAGGGCATAAGGATTGGTTGCTTCCCATAAAGCCAACAATTTATCAGGTAAAGCCAACACTGAGGTATTTGCTGCATTCTTGATCTGTTGCCCCCAGCGCTTCCAGATGGGCCCAGGCGGATGCATCCCATAGACACCATAAAGAAACCTATCTGCTTGAGTTTCAGCTTGATATTCTGCTGTTTGCACATAGCGATAGACTCCGCTAGCTCCTGCATCTGTGAAATGGATGCCGAGAATTGCCCCATCTCCATCAAACCAGTGTCCAACGCGATTACCACCGCGTTCTAGCCGTGCGGGGCCATTGCGGTAAAGAGTGCCACGCAAGCCATCTGGAATTTTACCAGAAATAATTGACAGTTGAGTAAGGGGAAATTCTTTTGCTGGTTCTGCGATCGCACCAGCCCAAGATTTATTTATTGACTTTTTAGCGATAGTCTGCATATTAAAATCTTGCCTGAATTGATGTAGATGGATGTATTCTGACATTGTTACAATTTTTGGCGTTGCAGAGAAAGCGGGATGATTTAGCAACTTACAAAATTCCTCCCCTGCCTTCTCTGCTGGTTATATACGAGGGTGGTGTCATCAACGAATTTTTCAAGGATTTCGCCTAACCTGTCCAAACAGATAACACGATAGTCTGAGCGATCGCGCATAATGGAAAGCATTTTCAGTATTGCTTGGCTCTTGCTAGAACCAACCAGGGAACCCAAGAACATAAATGACAATGGTGCTAAGTCGTCTGGTAGTTGAATATCTACCTGCAAAAGGTGTGAGGAGCAATTCAATACGGTCATTGCCAGATCAATTTTTAATACCAGTTTTTTACTGGTTGTACCAGACTAATTTTATCCCTGGCGATGTCTGCGGTGACAAGCTACGGAATATTGAACGCGGCCGATCAAATCTTTAGCGTAACTTTCGGAATAACTGCTTATTTCACCCCTATTAGCAGGTCGTAAATTAGATAACTTCATAATAACTAGCTTGTTTGACATCTATTGTCAGGTTATTAAGATGTTAGGTAAATTTTTGAATAACTGCTTATTTCACACCTATTGTCAGGCTATTAAAATGTTAAGAAGAAAGTTAAATAAAGTGGGATTTAAAAAGTGGGATAAGTGGGATAACTGGGATAAGTGGGATAAGTAGGATCTTTTCTAAAAACTGTTGACAAGCTTTTAGATAAATTGATATTTGTAAGTACATCCAAGGCACAAATGCCTACGCACTTTTTTTTGGAGAAAATTATGACTAACGTTAATGAATTGACACAACCCAACAATCAAGAAATCATTTTGGAAGAAATTAGTGATGATCAATTAGAAGGAGTAGTGGGAGCGGGATTACTTGGCTCGTTAGGTAGAGCAGTGGGCACTCTTGTCGTAAGAGTGTTCGATGCTGCCGATGAGGTTGCAGGAACTGTTTTATCATTTGGGCCTCCTCAATAATAATTGAGTTGCCTAATCCGACGAAGTAAAGTGTAAAAAACGTAATTTATAACATCTGAGGTGAATTTGAGCGAATCAATATCATAAAACAACTCAAGGTGATTTTTGAGAAGTAAATAAAGTTAGGGAAGCAGCTAGTATAAAAATGTTAGCCTGTAAAGGTTGTAATTTTTATAAAAGTTTGTTGACCCAAAAAAGACTACAAATTCACCTTCCTTGTCGCTCAAATCATATTTAGTATAACACCAATTGTACACTCCTCATTGTTTGTTACTGTAGCCAGAAGTCAGAATAATCTGACTTCTGAATTTTCTCATGTCACTTCTGTGTTTACAAAAAACCTATTTGTGTCAAAAGTTTGAATTAAGATTGAAAATTTGAGATTTTAGCGGTTTAATGTCGTAATCAAGATATGTGATGCTGCCAACATTCGCAGTAGTTTGGCAAACATCGAACAAATGTTTTTACAGCTTTTATTGATAATTCACGTTTGTCGGATGGCAAAGACTAGACGACAATCTTTTTTGATGAAAAATTGTAATATTAAGCTTGTATATTCTAGAAACATTAGTAATAAAACTAGAAAAAATTAGAGAAATGAAAAATAAAAAATGAGAAAAGTAAGTTAGTTAGGAAAAGTAAGATATTTTTTATAATCTGTTGACAAATTATTAAATAACCTGCTATTTGTAAATACATCTCAGACACAACATGTCTGCATTCTTCTGGAGTAATTTATGACTACTATCAATCAAGTGAGTTTCAAATCCACCTGTAATCGAAAAGTTATTGTCGAGGAACTGATAGATGGCGAATTAAAAGGAATAGTGGGAGGTATTAGTATTGTTTTAGATTTTTCATCACAGATAAATGCGACTTCAACTGATGGAAATGATGCTGTTGTTCAAGACTCCAATCAGGATATTGTGAATACGAAAACTAAGCAAAGAACACGCACAAGAAGAAGATTCACACTGATAAATGGAGTTGGACAAACAATAGATTCAACAGTGACTTCAGCCATTTAGCATTCACAGTAACTCAAATTAAATTCACGGTTTATGTACCCAATTGAAGGTACGTATCCCCAACTTATTTATAAGTTGGGGATATTATTTTATGAATAATTTAAGATGTTATCTGTTACTTATACAGCAAGGATTTGTGATATAGATAGTTACTTTAAAAAAACTTATTTTTAGATACACGTTTGACTTATCCTACCTTTTTTTAATTTCAATTAATACCGATATTTGATATTTCTTAAAAGACCAATCTTTAAAAAATTTTCTACTAACTTCATCATTTCTTTATATAAAATATTTTGAAAAACCTGTATTGTTTAAACATAGTGAAATCGCAAAGTAAACCAATAACAAATTGTCGTTAAGCACATTTATTAGTGCGTTTTAACAACAAGTTTGGTAATAAAAATTGCTAGATACTTTTATTTTAAGCATCTAAATATTCTTATTAATTGGTTAATTAAAGTCAAGATTTCACTATTCCAAAATCATTTTGTACAAGGAAGGAATTTTTATGTCAGTTGTAACACTTGAACAAGAAACACTCGCAGTAATGACCGAATTAGCTGATGAAGAAATCAGTGGAATTGTCGGCGGTGGACGCGGTATAGATATCGATAACAGAACCAAAGTTGGCGTTAATGCCAAAGGTAAGAACGTACAAGTATCCAATCAAGTTGGTAACGCATCAGCAATTGGTGGAGGAGATGCTAAGGTTTATCAAAATTCAAATCAAGAGATTGATAACAGCAGAGACCGTGTGTACTTCTAGTACTAATAGGTACTAGGTTATCTCCATAGTAGGCTCATGTTGAGTTACTATTTCACTATTCCAAAACCATTTTGTACAAGGAAGGAATTTTTATGTCAGTTGTAACACTTGAACAAGAAACACTCGCAGTAATGACCGAATTAGCTGATGAAGAAATCAGTGGAATTGTCGGCGGTGGACGCGGTATAGATATCGATAACAGAACCAAAGTTGGCGTTAATGCCAAAGGTAAGAACGTACAAGTATCCAATCAAGTTGGTAACGCATCAGCAATTGGTGGAGGAGATGCTAAGGTTTATCAAAATTCAAATCAAGAGATTGATAACAGCAGAGACCGTGTGTACTTCTAGTACTAATAGGTACTAGGTTATCTCCATAGTAGGCTCATGTTGAGTTACTATTTCACTATTCCAAAACCATTTTGTACAAGGAAGGAATTTTGATGTCAGTTGTAACATTTGAACAAGAAACACTCGCAGTCATGACCGAGTTAACTGATGAAGAAATCAGTGAAATTGTCGGAGGACGCGGAGGTGTAGATATCGATACCAAGGCTAAAATTAACGTTAAAGCCAAAGGTGGAAACGTACAAGTATCCAATCAAGTTGGTGTTGCAATAGCAATTGGTGGAGGAGATGCTAAGGTTATTCAAAAATCAAATCAAGGGATTGATAATAGCAGAGACCGCGTGCGCTTCTAGTACTAATAGGTACTACGTTATCTCCATAGCACGCTCATGTTGAGTTACCACCTCAACCAAAAGTCACTTTAACAGTGTTTGTATTGCCAAAAATTTCTATATCATGATTTGTATCATCGTTACAAATCAAAACAGCACTAAGCTAGTAAGCATGAAAGCTATGCATTATTTCGTTAGGACAGTTATTAAACAGTAATCCTTTGCCAATTGCTACGAACAACTGACAAAGGACTACAAACGACCCTTACGAATAAGCTACAGACATCTTATAACATAGTGGTCTGGCTATTATTGGCATCACAACCCTTTACAACGTTACACAAACATTGGCGGGTGTAAGCCGGATAACAACGAAAGGTCAAAAGGTAAGCGACCAATCATTATTATCCTTTACTTCTTACCCACCCGTCAATGTTTTCATATAAAGATTTCAAAATCGTTACTTTAACAAAAGTTACTCTTCGTCTACGCAAAATCGCAAAATTTAAAAATAAAAAATTTGATTTTCTCAGCTTTCGACCTTTCATCAGATGGTAGGTTGATTTTTGCATCTGAATTATTAGTATGCCAAAGCAAACAAAACATATCCGCCTTCCGCTAAAGATAGAAGGTAATTTTTTATTCAATTGTCAGCCTAATACCCAATTCCTTCTGAATGCAATGCAAATTGGGATGATTTATAGTGATTAATCAAAAAAGCGACTTATTCCGCAAAGAAGCTTTAGAGCGTGCTTCTTCGCCGGAAGAACTAGATCAAATTATGCAGGTAGTCAGCCCGAAAAAGTGGCTACCTCTAGTTGCTGTTGGTTCGTTGGTGGCAGCGGGGCTGACTTGGAGTTTTTTAGGTCGAATCCCAATTACGGTGACGGGTACTGGAATAATAGTCTATCCCAGTACAATTACTTCATTCCAGTCACCGATCGCAGGTAAATTGCGAACAATCAATGTCCGGGTTGGCGACTATGTAAATAGAGGAGATGTGCTGGCGACGCTAGACCAAAGCGAACTGATGAAACAGCTACAATTAGTACGCTCTAAATTAGGGCAACTACAAACAGAAGATAGCGCTGCTAACTTAGTGCAAGGACAGCGGCAAAAGGCAGACAAAGAAGCGATTAAACAGCAACGCCAATCTTTGCAGCAAAACCTCCAGGCGGTACAGAAACTCACCCCGATTTTAAAAGAGAAAGGGCTAAATTCGATTCAACGCGATCGCGCCAATCAAACCCAAAGCTTACAAGCACTGCGGGATCTCTTACCTACCTTCAAACAGAGATTGACAAACCGCCAGCAGCTATTGAAGGAGGGAGCAATTTCTGGCGATACAGTCTTACAGTCGCAGCAAGACTACTTAAATGCTGTGACACAAATTAATGAAGCCGAATCGCAACTCAAGCAACTGGATGTCAAGGAAGCAGATGCTCAACGACAATACCTAGAGAATTTGAACTCAATTAAAGATTTGGAAGCGCAATTAAAACAACTAGATAGCAAAGAAGCGACTGCGGCGCAACAAGACTTAGAAACTGTAACCAACCGCAAAAAAGAAATCCAGGAAGTCCAGCGAAATATTGTTCAATTAGCACTGCAACTATCAAGCAACAGCTTAGTCAAGAGCAGTTACTCTGGACGAATTTTAGAAATCTCCGCAAGTCCCGGACAGGTTGTTTTACAGGGTACACCCATAGGAGCGATCGCTGCACAAAAGCGATCGGCTCAACCTGTGAGTGTGGCATTTTTTCCCGTTGGTAATGGTAAGCAAATTCAACCAGGGATGAAGTTACAAGTCACACCTAGCACAGTGCAACGCGAACGCTTTGGTGGCATCATCGGTGCTGTCACAGAAGTCTCAGCCTTTCCCGTGACTAAAGAAGGTGCATTAAGTGTAGTCGGCAATTCCGAATTCGTGGAAGCTTTGATGTCACAAGGGCCACAGATGCTAATTACTGCACGACTGCAACCAGACAATTCGACCTTCAGCGCCTACAAATGGTCTTCTTCCCAAGGGCCACAGATGAAAGTCACTTCTGGAACTACCACTTCAGTACAAGTCACTGTGGAAGAACGCGCCCCAATTACTTTTGTCCTGCCGATTCTGAGATCCTGGAGTGGCATTTCGTGATATTGGCGATAAGAGGAATGAGGAAGAAATTATTAAAAATTTTACCCAGCGAATCAACCTTGAGGCTGTACTAGAGTGCGGAAATTACTTAAATAAGAATGCCTTTTGGGGTACGGAGAAAACAATGTATCTAATTATTTGCGGAAAACACTAAAATGAATACGCGATCTACTGAAATGAGAAAGCAATATGCCTTTTTGCTTGCTGAATCTACTCAAATGAGAAAGCATTTAAGCAAAATGAGAAAGCAATATGCCTTTTTGCTTGCTAAATCTACCCAAATGAGAAAGCATTTAAGCAAAATGAGAAAGCAATATGCCTTTTTGCTTATTAGACCTCTTGCATAAGTCGAATCGACCCCCCTTAATCCCCCCTTATAAAGGGGGGAAACTTGAAGTCTTGCTCCCTCCCCAATACATACGGGGAGGGGTGATTCAAGGATTTTTGCAAGAGGTCTATTAATTTGGCTTCATCAATACAATCAAGACTTCCGAAGGGAAAAGTAGTGTAATACAGCAATTTTAGTCATGTTGAAAAATAGCTAAAAATTTATGTTTAAACGCTTAAATTAAGCCAAAATCCAAGTTTTAAAAAATATTTTTATGTTCTGGCAAAATCTGCAAAATATATTAGGGCGCTTGCCAAAAAACAAGCGGTGTCATACTCCTACTCTGCTGCAAATGGAGGTAGTAGAATGCGGCGCTGCTGCTTTGGGAATTATTCTCGGTTATTACAATCGCATTGTCCCACTCACAGAACTGAGGCAAGCGTGCGGTGTCTCGCGGGATGGAGTTAGTGCCTTAAATATCTTGAAGGCTGCCAGAAATTATCGACTCAACGCTAAAAGCTTTAAAACCAACTTAGCTGGCTTGTCGCAGTTAAAATTTCCCTACATTGTATTTTGGAACTTTAACCATTTTTTAGTAGTAGAAGGAATCACCAAACAGCGAGTTTATCTCAATGACCCTGCTACTGGACGGCGCATCGTCTCCTTGGAAGAATTCAGTGGCGCTTACACGGGTGTGGTGCTAGTTCTAGAGCCTGGTTTAGAGTTTCAACGCAAAGGACGCAAGCCTAGTACAATCTTAGCTTTGTGGTCGCGGTTGCGAGGCTCCATTGGCGCATTACTTTACTGCGTGCTGGCAGGATTTTTGTTAGTAATTCCGGGACTGGCGCTACCTGCATTTTCCCAGGTATTTGTAGACAATGTATTGATTGAGCATCGGTATGAGTGGTTACGTCCCTTAATTTTAGGCATGATCTTCACAGCCGGACTCAGTGGATTTTTGACGCTGCTACAGTTGCAGTTTTTGCGTCAAATGAAAATTAAGTTGTCCGTGGGTATGGAAAGTCGGTATCTCTGGCACATTTTACGCCTACCCATGAGTTTTTACGATCAACGGTATGCTGGGGAAATCAGTAGCCGTATGGAACTCAACGACAGCATCGCTAATATGCTTTCGGGTGAATTAGCGACTACAGCGATCGCAACAGTATCAGTATTTATATATGTAGTAGTGATGCTGCAATATGATGTTGTACTAACTTTAATTGCGATCGCCTTTGTCGCGATCAACCTTGCCGCCTTACAGTGGGTGAGACGGCGGCGCACAGATGCCAATATCAAACTCATCCAAGAACAGGGAAAAGTTCGCGGCGTAGAAATTTCTGGTCTTCAGAGTATGGAGACGCTAAAAGCATCTGGGTTAGAGTCAGATTTCTTCTCTCGCTGGGCGGGTCACTATGCCAAAGCCATCAACACCCAGCAGGAATTAGAGGAAACAAACCAGACAATAGGTGTTTTACCATCTTTTCTGTCAGCGATCGCTTCTATGCTGCTTTTAGCTGTAGGCGGTTTGCGAGTCATGGATGGAGCCTTGAGCATCGGTATGTTAATAGCTTTTCTCGGCATGATGCAAAGATTTTTCGCCCCAGTAAGTAATCTCATCAGCCTGGGAAGCGAACTCCAAGAGATGGAAGGTAATCTGACTCGCCTTGATGATGTCTTACGTAACCCCATTGACCGGCAGTTGCAGGAAAGAGGCAGGGGAGCAGGGGAGCAGGGGGGCAGGGGGGCAGGGGGAGCAGGGGAAGCAGGGGAAGCAGGGGAAGAAAATATTTCCTTGTCGTCTTTGTCTCTCTTATCTCCTTACACTCTGCCCAAACTCCAGGGGTATGTTGAATTATGCAATGTGACATTTGGCTATAGCCAAATTGCCCCGCCGTTGATTGAAAATTTTAATCTTTTGCTCCAGCCAGGGCAGCGAGTTGCCTTGGTGGGTGGGAGTGGTTCTGGTAAGTCTACTGTTGCCAAACTTTTATGTGGGCTGTACGAACCGTGGCAGGGAGAAATTCGATTCGACGGCAAACCCAGAGAGCAAATTTCTCGCCAGATACTAGCCAATTCTATTTCTGTCGTCGAGCAAGAGATTTTGTTATTTGCTGGCAGCGTCAGAGACAACTTGACGCTTTGGGATACTACCATACCTGAGAGTCATCTCGTCCGAGCTTGTCAAGACGCAGCGCTTCACGATGTCATCCTTTCACTACCTGGAGGCTATCATGCTGACCTTTTGGAAGGTGCTACTAATTTGAGTGGTGGTCAGCGACAACGGCTTGAAATTGCCCGTGCTTTGGTGAATAATCCCAGTATCCTGATTATGGATGAAGCCACCAGCGCCCTGGATGCCGAAACAGAAAAGAACGTCAGTCGTAATCTGCGGTTGCGCGGTTGCACTTGTATCATCGTGGCGCATCGACTCTCGACTATCCGAGATTGCGATGAAATTATTGTCCTCGATCGCGGCAAGATAGTCCAACGGGGAAGCCATGCACAATTGCAGCAAGTTGAAGGGCCGTATTTACAATTGATTCGTAGTGAAGAAACAGAAGAGGCGGGGGAGCAGGGGAGCAGGGGAGCAGGGGAGCAGGGGAGGCAGGGGAGCAGGGGAGCAGGGGAGCAGGGGAGGCAGGGGAGCAGGGGAGTAGGGGAAGAAATTACTTCCTTGTCTTCCTCATCCCTCTTATCGTTTGCAAATCTCAAAGGACAACACTATCGTTTTCAATGCAATGAATCGCTACTGCTAGATGACCCGGAGACAATTTGGCTAGTAAAATCTGGTTACTTGGCGCTATTTGCGATCGCAGTTAATGATGGCATTCCCGAAGGCACTCGTCGCTATTTATTTAGTAGCACAGCCGGACAGGCGATGTTTGCGATCGCACCAAGTTTAAAGGGTAAGCAGCAAGAGGTTTTAGCAGTATCGCTTGAGGAGACAGAAATTCTCAAAGTATCGAAAGCAGACTTTAACCAGTTGTTTGCTGACGCTAATAGAGAAGTAGTAACTCTGATAGAACGCTGGATTTATCAATTAGGTTCGGTACTTGCTGGGATCGCTACGCCAACGATACCAACATCGCTGCCAAAAATCCGCCAGTTCTCTTTAGTCGAAGACCAAATCTTCCAGCCGCATCAAATATCGTGGGTGCAAATTATCCAAGGGCGCGCTAGATGGATGGGGTTTGCAGAACTGCCGTTAACTTCTGCCTCTGGAATGTTGCCTTTGGCTGAAAATATCTGGTTGCAAGCAGATAACACTATGGAGTTGAAAAGTGTTAACACCGCAGACATAGAAGATATCGATTCCTTGTTAGGTGGTTTGTCCCAACTACAAACTTACTTCCTTCACTGCATTAACCTGCTGCAACGGCAAGAGATGGATGCAGAATTACTGAGATTTCAAGCCAGAGAACGTCTTGAGAGCCAAGTGATGCAAGAGACGTTAGCAGAATTAGCATCTGTATTGCCACAGCCAAAGTCAGACAGACTAAATAATATAGGATTCAGTAGTAATCTTGATGCAACTGACCCAAATCAAGCCTTACTAATTGCTGCTGGTGCTGTAGGACGAGCATTAGGAATTAAGATTCGTCCGCCAGCTGCCTCAGAAGATTCTAATCGAGTGCAAGATCCTGTAGAAGCGATCGCCCGTGCTTCGCGTATCCGCTTGCGACGAATTCAGTTGCGGGACAACTGGTGGCAAAAGGATTGCGGGGCGATGTTGGCATTTACGCTTGTCGATAAACTACCAGTGGCACTATTACCAGTGTCTGATACACATTACAAACTCTACGTTCCTGGAGAACGAACACCTATCTCTGTCGATGCCAACATAGCAGCAGCCCTAGCTAAGACTGCCTACGCATTCTATCGACCTTTACCTGATAAAAAACTGAAAACTTTTGATTTACTTCAGTTTGCCCTCCAAGGACATTACAAAGAACTAATTATAGTTTTAGTAATGGGAATTACCATCAGTCTGTTAGGAATGCTGACACCTCAAGCTACGGCTATCCTAATCGACAAAGCAATCCCAGATGCCGATCGAGGCTTGTTGAGCCAAATTGCTGTTGGTTTGGTGGCTGCTGCCTTTGGCGGAACGCTGTTTCAACTAGCCCTTGGGTTTGCCACCATTAGGCTGGAAACTTTTGCCGATTCCTCCACCCAAGCCGCAGTCTGGGATCGATTGTTAAACTTGAAGGTTTCCTTTTTTCGCTCTTACTCAGTTGGTGACTTGGATTCTAGAGTCACGGCTATTACTCAAATTCGCCAGCGACTGGGTAACACAGTCTTAAAAACAATCTTCTCCAGTTTGTTTTCCTTATTGAATCTGGGATTGTTATTTTACTACAATGTTTCCTTAGCTCTCATAGCTTGTGCAGTGGCACTGGTAAATATTGCCGTCACTATCATCTCTGGTAGTCTTATTGTCCGTAAAGTTCGCCCATTACTAGAGCTACAAGGACAAATCTTTGGCGTAATGGTGCAGTTAATTAATGGAGTTGCCAAACTCCGAATCGCCAAAGCTGAAACCCGCGCCTTTGCCTACTGGGGTAAACAGTATACGCATCAACTGAAATTAATGCTGAGTACCCAAGGCATTGAAGATAGCCTCGCCGTCATCAATCAAGTATTACCTGTGTTAACCACTGCTGCCCTCTTCTGGTTTGCTACTAGCTTAATTGGGCAATCCCAAACTCCTGGAGGTGGTTTATCCACTGGCACTTTCTTAGCATTCAACGTTGCTTTTGGCACGTTTATTAACGGAGCCACTAGCTTAAGCAGCACAGTTGTGGAAGTTTTGCAAGTTTTACCCTTGTGGCAACGGGCCCAACCAATTTTGCAAGCTGAACCGGAAATTAGTTCTGCTCAAGCAGATCCGGGTAGGTTATCGGGCAAATTAGTCGTAGATCGGGTAACTTTCCGCTATCGCGATGATGGCCCCTTGACGCTGGATAATGTCAACATTCGTGCTGAACCAGGAGAATTTATTGCCATTGTTGGGCCTTCTGGCAGCGGCAAATCAACTTTATTGAGGTTACTTTTGGGGTTTGAATTTGCCAAATCTGGCACGATTTACTACGACGGGCAAGACTTAACTTCTTTGGATGTCCATGCTGTACGCCGTCAATTGGGTGTGGTACTGCAAAATAGTCGGTTGATGTCAGCCTCTATTTTCGAGAATATTGCCAGTGGTGCTTTGGTGACGATGGACGAAGCTTGGGCAGCAGCCCAGATGGCAGGTTTTGCAGATGATCTTGCAGCAATGCCGATGCAGATGCATACAATCGTCAGTGAGGGAGGTAGTAATCTTTCTGGTGGACAACGACAACGGTTGTTGATTGCTAGGGCGTTGGTGTTGAAACCCCGGATTTTGCTATTCGATGAAGCGACTAGCGCTTTAGATAACAGAACCCAGGCAATTGTCAGTGAAAGTTTACAACAATTAAAGGTAACTAGGGTTGCGATCGCTCATCGCCTCAGTACTATTCAAAACGCTGACCGAATTTACGTACTTGCAAATGGCAAAGTAGTGCAGCAGGGTAGTTTTGTTGAACTAGCAAATCAATCAGGGCTATTTGCACAACTGATGATGCAACAGTTGCTTTAATATCATGTCCGCTTGATTGCTTATTAAACCCGAAGAACCCCACCCCGCCAAAGCTGTGCTTTGTCTCCCCTCCCGAAAAGCGGGGAGGGGCTGGGGGTGGGGTGCAATGACTGTGGAAATCATAACTAATTACCCGGACTTGATATAATATCATGTCCGCTTGATTGCTTATTAAACCCGAAGAACCCCACCCCGCCAAAGCTGTGCTTTGTCTCCCCTCCCGAAAAGCGGGGAGGGGCTGGGGGTGGGGTTCTTTTATTATGGGTAATTTGGCGGACTTGATATAACTGTGTATTGGGAAGATAGTAAATAACTGAATTAACTTCGCTCCTATTTAAGCTTGCTCTCGTAATTTTTTTGAGTAATTTATTCTTTGCAAATCTCCTACTCTGGTAAAAAATGCTGAAACTATTAAGATTAGAAGCATCTGCCTACTGAATATTCACTAATTTTTCCCAGCCATGCCTCTGTCACGCCTAGTAACGCTGATTGTCGGTCTGATCGTCATTTTGGGGCTAGCCCTATGGCTAATTGATTCCCTCTCACGCCTCTATTGGCAATTATCCTATTCGCCGTTGCTAGGCAATTTACTGCTGTTGCTGCTGATTCTCCTGATTGGAGCCTTGGTTGCCGCTTTTGTTTATTATGTATTGGTGATTAGATCGGGGGAAAAGCGATCGCGTCGCAATCCGAAGCGAGCGACTGCGGCACAAATTCCGGCTGCTAAATCTGACGCTGCTTCTACAACTCTCCAGGCTGTGCGGCAACAGGTAGCGCAAATTCAAGATGAAGTCACACGTCAAGCTTTATTAAGTCGATCGCGAGAGATTGAAGCGAACTTAGCACGGGGTGAAATTCAAGTAGTGGTATTTGGTACGGGGAGTGCTGGTAAAACTTCTCTAGTTAATGCGATTATGGGACGCATGGTCGGTCAGGTAGATGCACCGATGGGTACAACTCAGGTTGGAGAAACTTATTGTTTGCGGTTGAAGGGATTAGAACGCAAGATTTTAATTACAGATACGCCAGGGATTTTAGAAGCAGGAGTGGCGGGAACGGAACGGGAACAAATGGCGCGAGAACTGGCGACAGAAGCAGATTTACTGTTGTTTGTGGTAGATAATGACTTACGACGCTCAGAATATGAGCCGTTGCGGGGGTTGGCAGAAATTGGCAAGCGATCGCTTTTAGTTCTCAACAAAACTGATTTATATACAGATGAAGATAAAGAATCCATCCTTGCGAGATTGCGTCAACGGGTACGGGGATTTATTGCTACTAATGATGTGGTAGCGATCGCTGCTAATCCCCAACCTGCACAACTAGAAACTGGCGAAACCTTCCAGCCGGAACCGGATATTGTTCCTTTGCTGCGGCGCACGGCTGCTGTTTTACGTGCTGAAGGTGAAGATTTAGTAGCAGATAATATTCTTTTGCAATCTCTGCGATTGGGAGACGAAGCGCGAAAACTCATCGATGGGCAGCGTCGCCGTCAAGCTGACAAAATCGTAGAACGGTTTCAATGGATTGGTGCTGGTGTGGTATCAGTCACGCCAATACCAGTTGTAGATTTATTAGCCACAGCCGCAGTCAACGCTCAAATGGTTGTGGAAATTGGTAGAGTGTATGGCTGTGAATTGAATATGGAACGGGGACGAGAATTAGCTCTTTCTTTAGCGAAAACCATCGCTAGTTTAGGCATTGTCAAAGGAGCAATTCAATTATTATCTACAGCCTTGCAACTCAATGTTGCCACCTTTCTGGTTGGTAGAGCAATTCAAGGCGTGACAGCAGCTTATTTAACGCGAATTGCCGGTAAAAGTTTCATTGAATATTTTCGTCATGACCAAGATTGGGGTGATGGTGGAATGACAGAAGTTGTGCAGAAACAGTTTCAAATTAATCGCAGAGATGAATTTATTAAAGCTTTTATTCAGGAAGCGATCGCACGGGTAGTGAAGCCATTACAAGATAAATCTGAGGTGGTTGAACATGATGAAGAAGTCAATAGCTAAATATTGTTAGTTTTATGACCACAAGCGATATCATCTGTGTGTAGTGTTATACGCTCACTAGAAATCAGGAGTGCAATGAAGCTTCAGCAACTAGTAATTGTCAGTACAGTATTTGTTTTGGCGGCTGTGCCAAAAATTACGTTTGCAGATGAAGTGTGGAATAGCGGCTACGGCAGGGTGGTCTATCAAAGCGATCGCGGTAAAACTGCTATATGGACTTATCCAGGAGGAACTATCTTCATTGAAGGGCTAGCTGGAGTAACGAGCAATCGTGGAATTTATCATGGCTATTGGGTTGGTAACTCCAATGTCAAATGTGATACGTCACGAGAAGATGGGTCAGGCAAGTTGAGCAACACCTGGGGAAGATTTTCAATCCGCTTTCTGGTTCCTAATTTTCCCATGCCCTGGGAAGCAAGATGGAGCTATTGCGAGGGGGAACCTACTTTCTCTTGGAACGGAACCCCGCTAAAGCAAGCTTCAGTTCAACACTAAAGTTTATTGACTTTTGTAGCTAAAATTCCCCAAACCTGAATGCAACCATTTGAGTTGATGACTGATATCATGTTCGCCTAATTAGTTATAATTCTTGCATCTGTGCAAAAACCAAAAAACCCTATTTCCCCCTGCTCCGTGCCCCCTGCTCCCCTGCGTTCTTAATGATAAGTCTTTCACCGGACATGATATCATAGGTCATCGTGCAGGTTTCGACGCTTGCTTGGCGTATTCTTCTATCAAGAAAGCATAGTCTTCGTAATTGGGCAGGGTCTCGAAACTATGAACCGCAGAGGTCGTCGCCCATAGCAGCTTTTCCCTCGTCCAAGTTTCAATGAAAGGCGTGAACCATGACGCATCGTCCAGCATCGTCGCACGAAGGTTGACGAACTCATCTATTCCTTCCGGGTGAGTAAACATCCAACTCATGCAGTGCGGGCAGAAGTAATGGCGGGTCGCGCCGTGCAAACCGCCGATGGTCGGCTGGCCTTTCAGTATTGAGAACCCAACGCTTGGAATCGCAACGCTTAAAGAAAAAGCGCTAGCGGTCATTCGCTGACAACCCGTGCAGTGGCAAGCCATCGTCAGCAGAGGCGGGGCACTTACCTGAAACCGTATCTGTCCGCAACGGCATCCACCTTCCCAGGGTAAATTCCAGTCGTTCACGATCTGCCGCCTCCGTTCGCTATTGATGTTCCATTCATAATTAACAATAATATTTCATGGATTATCTGCAAATACAAAAAAGGGAAGAGAAAGCAATATGCAATTGAATAGTGTTATCGCAAATCGTGTCCAACATTGGGGAGTATTTTGCAGCAAATCGACGCGCGATTTTTTGGTGCTTGTTAGGCAACCCCATAGGCAGAAAACAACTAATTCTTTAGATAGAAGCCTCCAGTAAATATCAGTTTTAGCATGAAATAATTATTCTAATTACTTTTCGGAAAACAATAGTGGGTAGCGCATTGGAGCTTAATTACTGGGCTTTTGAATCATGGCTAGGCTGTATTTTAATTATTTGTGCAAGCAGGGTAATCTGTTTGTCATAAAACTTAGGAGATGATGAAAATGACAATTAATCATGGGATCTTATCGCAACTAGGTGATGGTGATAGTTATTCAGTAGCAGGCGATGTAACCACCTTTAAAGCTACGAGCGAACAAACTAATGGCAAGTATGCACTGTTTGAAGTAGTACTTGCACCCCAACTAGGCCCGCCGCCACATATTCATAGTCGAGAAGATGAAGCATTCTACATTCTTGAAGGTTCGATTGAGTTTTATCTTGATGAACAAACAGTTGTAGCAACTCCCGGAACCTTCTTACATTCTCCTAAAGGTCAACTCCATAGTTTTAAAAATATTGGTTCTGCACCAGCTAAAATGCTGATTTTGGCTACTCCAGGTGGAATAGAAAAGTTTTTTGCACAAGTCGGAACTAAAGTAGAGAATTCATCAGTTCCACCGTTACCTATAACTCAAAAATTGATTGACAGCATATTAGCAACTGCTCCAAAATATGGAATTAAAATTGTTCTTCCTGAAACTGATAGTTCTCCATAAAACTAAAACTTTGAAGTCAAAACTTTTTCGGCTTTAAGGATTATTTAGTTAATCTGATATTCGGTATAATTTATATCAAGGTGAGGCATCAACCCCCCTTGTTTCATTACACTACCACAAACTTCCGACTATCCAACGCTGGCTCATACTTGAATGGCACGCTTGAATAACTTTAAGCTATGGTGAATAAGGCTATAGCTTTTAATGACCATCAAGCAGTAATGGTATGGGTCAGAGTTGGCTTATAGATAACTCATATAAGTACTGAGTTTACTCAGTATCTAAGCAGGCTGACCCGATATCACCAAAAAGCGATCGCGATATACTGAATATAAATTGTGAAAGGAAATAGACCTAATGACCTATCCTGATAATCAGAGTCTGCCAGACAATCAACCGTATAAAATTTACGAATTTAAAAAAAATAATCAAGAAAAAATACCTGGTTATTTAGTAGTTAGTACTGCGAAACTGAACGTTGAGACAGAAGAAGACAATTCTCATAGATATTTCTCATCAGTTGCGAATAAAAAGTTTTTTAATATCAATGATGGAAAAGCTGAACCTTCAGCCCAAGAAATGATTGAGAAAATTTCTAAAAGTTTGCAATCAAGCCCCGACCCAGAAATAATTATAAATATTCATGGATATAGTTCTACACCATCGGATACAGAGACGGGGTGTAAAAAGATTTATGAATATGTTAATACGCATATTGAACAACCAAATAAATATATTTTTATCGGATACAGATGGCCATCAGAAAATCCTATAAAAACGGATGAATCTGGTTCCTTTAGACAAAAGCTAATCAACGCACTTTCTTCTCTACCAACTTTACTAGCTATTAATTTAGCTTTAGGACTAACAATTAGTATATGCTCTGCCATAGCTTTATTATTCCTAAATATTTTGAGTAATAGTGCTGTCCACTTTTTCACAGCAATGTTAATTTTATCTGGTATTGTATCTTCAATTATCTTTACACTAATTATTCTCAGGATATCTACTTATTTTCGTGATACTTACAGAGCAAGTAATTATGGAACTACAGATTTAGTTGAATTGATCAGACAGTTGGATTATACAGCAAAGCTTCCCCCAAATAAGCGTATTAAATTGTCTTTTATTAGTCATAGTATGGGGTGTTTTGTAGTAACAGATGTAATTCGGATTCTCTCTGATGTTTTTGATATTAAATCTATTAATAAAAAACCGAATTCGGATATTGGCAATGTATTTCGATTAGGCAGACTTGTGCTAGTTGCACCTGATATCCCTGTAGAAAGTATCTTGCCAGGACGTGCTAATTTTCTTCGTTCTTCTTTACGTCGTTGTGAAGAAGCTTATATATTTTGTAATGAAGGCGACCTAGCGTTACGATTTACCTCTACTGCCGCAAATTATTTTAGTTTCCCAGCGCGAACTCGTATTAGTGGGTACAGGCTTGGTAATATAACAGTTAAACATTTCAACAATAAAAATGATTCAGTGGGTCATACACCCAGATATGGAGTTGTTAATTTACACAAACAAGACTATGGCAAAGGTTACAGCCTTGATAATCCTTATAAATATTTAGAAATTCGTTCTTCTAGTAGCGAACATAGAAAACTTGAAGAGATAACTGAAATGTCAGAAAACTTGGTACAACCCGCAGATTTATTTACATATTTTGACTGTACAGATTATAAAGATGACCGGATGAAGCAGATCGGAATAGTTAGTTCTGCCATCCAAAAGCCAGCGATAAATTTTGGTAATTATATTTTACTCACCTTGGCATTTATTCGGAAGTCTTTTAAGAATACAGATCCTCAAGGTGTTGATACCCACACAGGCTATTTTGAAGGTGCTTTTACTCAAAAAGCTATCTATGAATTAGCTTTTTTAGGATTTCAAGGATTTTTGCAATCTTTGTCAATTGAAGGAGGCGAGTCCGAGCAAATTAGCGTTTTTTCTCAAAAATGCTACGAAAAGCAAATTCAAGTGATTCTTGCGCCGCAAATATATCAACAAAAAACTCAAGATTAGACAAGAAATTGCTAAGTCAAGGGGAAAGGGTAAGTAGGTCGGCGTAAATAATTATTGGGATAAGGCAGGGGGCAGGGGGAGAAAGAGTTTGAGGCTTATTTACTTTCCTTCACACAGTTTGGTTTTATTGCACCGACTTACTTAAAAGTTAAGAAAAATTGTAGGTTGGGTGAAGCAAAGCGCAACCCAACAAAGGCATTTTGTTTGCGAAGTATTTTTTTCCTAAAAAAATGTTTTTTATACGCAAAAATACTTAAAAAAAATTAACTTATATTTTAGTGTCAAAATTCTGGTTATTTATTTCTAAAGTATTCCGGAAACAGAAGGGAATGTCAGAAAAACTAGATAAAAGGACTTACTGAGTAACCAGGTCATGACCCACCACATAATCGGTAAATTACTACAAGGGCGTTACCAAGTTGTCCAAAGCCTCGGTGCAGGGGTGTTTGGACAAACATACATTGCTGTAGATGTAGATTATCCAGAGAATCCCAAATGCGTTATTAAGCAGATTAAAGTTAGCAGTTCCGAATCTGGCTATTTGGAGATGTTGAGGTTACTGTTTCTGACTGAAACCCAAACCCTCAAGCTTCTAGGAAGCCATGACCAAATTCCTGAATTTATCGCCTGTTTTGAAGAAAACGAGCGATTTTATATAGTGCAAGAGTGTATTGAAGGACATGCGCTGACTGCGGAATTGCCCATCGATAGCCAATGGGGCTGTCTGTGGAGTGAGAGCGAAGTTGTAAACTTTTTGATAGATGTCTTAGGTATTCTAGAATTTGTTCACTCTCAAGGCGTTATCCATTGCGATATCAAGCCAGAAAACTTGATTAGACGTACTGTTGATAACAAGTTAGTTATGATTGACTTTGGCTCAATCCAGTCGATCGATTTTGGCATAGGTGCAGAATTGCCCATTTATAGAATTCCCGTCACTTCATTGGGATATATACCGCCAGAACAATTTATTGGTCAAACACAGCCCAACAGTGATATTTATGCTTTGGGTATGATTGCTATCCAGGCTTTAACAGGGCTAGAACCACTACAATTAAAAACCGATCCTTCTACTAATGAAATTTTTTGGCGTTCTCAAAACACGCCAGTTAACGATTATTTAGCTGCTGTTCTCAGCCAAATGATCCGCTACAATTACCAAGACCGCTTTCAGTCTGCGGGTGAAGTGTTGCGGGTACTCAAACAAATAATCTGGGAACCTCAGCCATCAGAAACATTAGAGGAAGATTCTCAATTTTCCTTAGAAGTAGCAAAAAATCCTGCGTCTGGGAAATTATCCCCATTATTCACAGGAATGAAAGTAGGGCTGGCAGCTAATTCTTTATTGATGGGATTTGGTGTATATTCTTTAGTTAATACTGCACCTGCATATTCAGAAACAGATACATTATATAAAGCAACAAAAGAATATCAAGCAGGGGATTTGGAAGAAGCGATCGCACTCGCTAAATCAATTCCTTCTCACAGCAATGTTTATCCAGAAGCGCAAGCCACAATTGAAGAATGGCAAGAACAATGGCAAGTAGCTGCACAGCAATACGAAATAGCACAACTAGCTTTTCAAGAGAACAGATGGTCAGATGTTCTTCATGCTGCTGCCAAAGTTCCAAAGATTGCATATTGGCAATCTAAAACAGATAAAATAGTTCAAAAAGCATCTGTCAACATTGAATTACAGACGCAAGATTTATTAGCAAAAGCTTACGAAAAAGCTGCTGACAAAGATTTTTCTGCCGCCTTACAATATCTACGTCAAATTCCTCAAGAAAGTCGTGCCGGGGCTTTAGTTCAAGACAAGTTAGCTGAATATAATCGAAAACGGCAGATCAGAGCAGCCTACTTTTTACAGAAAGCCTATAAAAAAGCATCTATTGGTGATTTCGATCGAGCTGTAAAATTTCTCCGAAATATTCCCCAAGATACTTTAGTTTATGCTCAAGCTCAAGTCAAATTGAATGAGTATACTCAAAAACAACGCGTGGTAGCTGACTATCAAAAGATAGCTTCTGCAAAAAGAACAAATTTATTTGTTCCGAAAAAGTCAGTTACTAAGATTGAATCTCTTCAAGAAGTAAATTACTTGCAAGAGGTTAATATTCGGTAGGTTTGGTAATTCGTAATTCGTAATTCGTAATTCGTAACACTTTGTACGTTTGCGTAGTATGTCGTTGCAAACAGACACTGCACTTAGCTTGCTTTCCCGTAGAGGTACGATGAGATAAGGGAATAAGGGAAATAACCCATGCCCAATGCCCTCTAGTTTTTACCAAGGAACCACACCGTTTTCATCAAAAAATCCTCCGCTAGAACCATCATCAGGTAGAGTAGCAAGTCTTACTGCTGCGATCGCACCCTGCTCAACAGTGCGATACCCTTGGTATTGATTAATGTCAGTTGCTGTAAAACCAGGATCGGCAGCATTGATTTTAATTGGGGTATCTTTAAGTTCGGCAGCTAATAAAACTGTGATTGCATTCACTGCTGTTTTGGATGAGTTATAAGCAAGAAACTTAAAATCAGCGAATTCGTAATTGGGATCGGAGTTCAGAGTCAGAGAACCTAAACCACTTGATAAATTCACTATTCGCCCTGCTTTTGATTTCTTTAAAAATGGCAACAACGCTTTTGTAACTGCAAACACTCCAAATACATTCGTTTCATAAGTATGTCGTAGTGTTTCAATATCAACTTGGCTAGGTGGAAGGCGATCGCCATCACTTATTATTCCAGCATTGTTCACAAGAATATCAAGTTTTTCAAATTCGCTCTCGATTTGTTTAGCCGCAGAGTCGATTGTTTTTTGGTTGCTCACATCAAGTTGAATTGTTCGGGCATCGATCTGGTTAAGACGAAGTTTATTCGCCGCTTCTTCACCACGTCCTATATCTCTTGAACCAACAAGAACAGTAGCACCTCTAGAACCTAGTTGACGAGCAATCTCATAGCCAATACCTTTATTTGCACCTGTGATCAGCGCAACTTTACCTTTTAAATCTTCTGACATATTACTTCTCTATTTTGATCAACACTGACAACGGTTACTATCTTTGACCAAGTTTAGTGTATAAGTAGTGTGTATCAACACAATATTTGAGATTTAGTAATCCTACACAAGTAGCGATCGCCTGTCATATTTGCACCAGTACTAATTCACACCTCAGATAGCTGTTGAGAAAATATTTGCAGCTTAAAGTAGCAATTGACTCAAAAATTCTTGCAGAAGGTAGATATGCAAACCAAACAGCTTGGCAATTCAGAGCTTAACATTACCCCAATCGGCTTTGGTGCTTGGGCGATTGGTGGCGGTGAATGGGCTTTTGGCTGGGGAGAGCAAGACGATCAAGAATCGATCGCAGCGATCGATCGCGCTCTTGACCTCGGCGTTAATTGGATTGACACCGCAGCTATTTATGGTCTAGGGCATTCTGAAGAGGTTGTTGCTAAGGCGCTCAAAGGTCGATCTAGTCGCCCTTACATTTTCACGAAATGCTCAATGGTCTGGGATGAAAAGGGCGAAATTGCTCGCAGTCTGAAAGCGGATTCTTTGCGGCGGGAGGTTGAAGCCAGTCTGCGCCGACTAGACATTGAAACCATCGACCTTTATCAAATCCACTGGCCCAACCCTGACTCAGAAATCGAAGAAGGCTGGACAACTTTGGCCAAGCTCAAGGATGAGGGTAAGGTTCGTTATATCGGAGTTTCTAATTTCAATGTCGAACAGTTGAAACGTATCCAAGAGATTGCACCAGTTACGTCATTGCAACCGCCTTATTCGCTGGTGAAGCCGGATGTCGAAAAGGAGATTCTGCCTTTTTGTAAGGAAAATAACATAGGTGTGATTGTTTATTCACCTATGCAATCTGGTTTGCTTACAGGAAAGATGACACCTGAGCGAGTTGCTAATTTCCCAGATAATGATTGGCGCAAAAACAGTAATGAATTTCAGGAGCCACGTCTATCTCGTAACCTGAAGCTAGTCGAAGTGTTGCAACACATTGGTAAACAACACGATCGCTCTCCAGGTGAAGTAGCGATCGCTTGGACTTTAAATAATCCGGCGGTGACTGCGGCGATCGTTGGCGGACGCAATCCTAAGCAGGTAGAAGGAATCATTGGTGCTGGAGAATTTCGTCTTAATCAGCAGGAACTAAATGATATTGATACTTTCCTGCGCGAGAATCCATAAAATCTCTGCTGGAAAACCTGATAAACCCCACGACTTAAGCCGGGGGTTTATTCATACTTTTATTTTGTTGCTACGCCGATAATATGAGGACTAACAATTGGCAATTGCGCATCAAATCGCTCATAATTGATGCTACTAAAACCAGCCTTTCCTAATGCTATCCAAATTTCTTTATCTGGATGACAACCATCACCTATTGCTTTCCCAATTGGACTAATTGTGTTTTGTACTTGTCGCAATAAACTTCCTTGAGGTGCGGCGACACGTTCAATAAATAAGAAGCGTCCGCCTGGTTTAAGTACTCTTAAAATTGCCTGCAATGTATAATCTATATTCGGCACAGAGCATAAAAATAATGTACTAACAACAGTATCGATGCTGTTATCTTCGGCATCTAACCATTCGGCATTACCAATGCGGAGGTCGATATCTAAACCCAGTTTTTCTGCTTGTTTTTGAAGAGAAGAATGCGTCTGTAAGTTTGGCTCGATTCCTATCCAATGGATATCTTTAGGATAGTAGCGTAAGTTAGCACCTGTTCTGGGGCCAATTTCTAAAACTTTACCTTGGAGATTAGCAAAAAGAGAACGTTTGCGATCGCTGACTATTTTATCATATTTACTACTATTTGAAGCCATCATCCAGGCAAAAAAATGTTTACCAAGGTTTGCAAAAATATTATTTTTTGAATCTCCAATAATTTGGTTTACAGTCATTATCTACTTCCTAATTTTTGAGCCGAGAAATTGGGGTGCTAAACAACCATTTGATAGCCTCAAGGTACAATACTTGGTGTTTGTTGTACCTCACCCATTAGACTCACCTGATAGGATGAATTTAATTAACGTATTACGTGTAGCACAGGAACCGTAAGATATCACAGAAAGAACAAAAGGATAGAGGCGTTTATATATACGATGATCGGCGATCGCCTGATAAAAGCTAATATAACTGCGGATGTTATAATCCAAAGTGGGTTTTGCAAAACAGCGTTTATTGAACTCCAATCGCTCTCATGAAGTACGAGATACCAAATTGGCAGCGGTAGTAACTTAAATTATACGACGAATAGTGACAGAGAAATTAACTCAAAACAATTGTTTCATCCAAGAAAAACTATGAGCTTTAAACTTCAAGCTTTGCAACTTCCGACTCTCCAAAAAAAATCCGAAGGGCCAATTGTAACTGCTTGGCAGAAATTTCTTTTAGATTATGACTTCCCGATTGCTGCCGTTGATGGGGATTTTGGGAATATTACAGCCCAAGCAACTCGTGATTATCAGACTAGTAATGCTTTAACAGTAACGGGAATTGTCGATACTGCTACTTATAAAAAAGCGCTAGAGCAAGGTTTTGCAATTTATTTTGCTATCTACACCGATGCCGGGAATAAATTCTTAACCTATCTTAACTTTGGAGTAAATGAGGTCAAAGATTTACAAAAAAGTTTAACAGCGATCGGTCGTTTGAATCCGCCGTTAGTAGCTGATGGAGACTTTGGCCCCAACAGTACAAAAGGACTAGCCGAAACTTATAAAATCAGAGACGTCAATTTTCGAGCCGAGTTAGCTCAACAGCTTTCTAATACAACAAAAACCAAGCTTGGCATTGATTTGGAGTTGGCTTTAGACAACATAACTGAATACGCTAAAAAATTAAGACAACGACTGAGTGGAAAAGCCTGGGTTAATTTTTTCCCAGACAGCGACTCAATTGATGATTTAGCTTCTCCCTTTCGTCAAAAAGTACAAGCTTTTGAGCAAGCCTTAAAAAATGCCGGAGCTAATATCGATATATCTTCAGTATTTCGCCCTTCAGAACGAGCTTATTTAATGCACTATGCTTTCCGTATTAGTAATAATGAAATTGCTGCCAAAGATGTTCCACCGATGCCTAATGTAGATATTAATTGGCTACATTACACCAATGCTGGTTCTGTCCAAGCTGCTAAAGAAATGGTGGCTGCTTATAATATTGCTTTTCGACCTGTTCTTACCTCTCGTCATACCCAAAGATTAGCAATTGATTGGGAAATTACTTGGTCAGGAACCTTAAATATCAAAAACGCTAGTGGAACGACAGTTAGTATTAATCAGCCACGAACGAGTTATGAAAATTCTACTTTATGGCAGGTTGGGCGTTCTTACGGTGTGATTAAATTATCTAGCGATCGCCCCCACTGGTCACATGATGGACATTAATGGCTAGAGGAACCGCATATATGGAGAACGCAGTTCCAAAGTTCAGAGTAGAATGACTTGATAAAAATTCCAGATTGGAACAAGGAAAACTCCACAAAGGCTTCAAAATAACTCTTAGTGGGGGATTTCTATTTGCGTCTCCCAATCTCTGCATATTTTTTGAGTACGGTAAACCGTATTTGCTCGTTAGTTCACAAAGATTAATTAAATTGTTAAGTTTAGTTACATAAATAAGTAAAAAAATGCTGTAAACATTCCTAAATGGGAGAAATTATGAGAAAGAGTAGTATACTTGAAGACCCAGACAAGCCGAATAACTTTGCCTTATCGTTAGCGAGTCTTCTCCCAAAGAGATGTAAGGGCTAACGAGCATCATGAGCCTTACAGCCCATCGTAGACATGCTCAGATGCGAATATACCAGCATTTTTGACCAGTCTTTAATCAAGTTTCTCAAAGCGTTAAGGAAAATGAGAAACAGAGGAGAATGGGTAAAACCAATGCCCAATGCCCCATACACAATTTTCAAGTTAGTTTCATTATTTCAGGATTGGTAACATTTATGGGAATTAAAGAACAGCCTAAGTCACCTCGGTTTCGGATCGTCGCTAATATATTACTGGCAGTATCAGGGCTATTCTTGCTCTTAAATTTATTTTTGCCTAATTTATTTGCTTCTGGCCCGACTGGTGTTCCTTACAGCTTGTTTATTCATCAAGTACAGGAAGGGGAAGTCAACCGCGTTTCCGTTGGTCAAAACCAGATCCTCTACCAAATAAAAACAGAAAATGCCGAGCCGGGTCAGGTGTTTGCAACTACACCCATCTTTGATTTGGAGTTACCCAAACTCTTAGAAGAAAAGGGAGTTGAGTTTGCTGCTACACCGCCACCTAAGAATACTTGGTTTACAACCCTGTTAAGTTGGGTGATTCCACCACTGATTTTTATTGGGATTTGGCAGTTCTTTCTTGCACGTGGTGCTGGTGGCGGTGGCCCTCAAGGTGCCCTTTCCATTGGTAAGAGCAAAGCTAAGGTTTACGTTGAAGGCGAATCCGCAAAAATCACCTTTGCAGATGTGGCTGGGGTAGAAGAAGCAAAAACTGAGTTAGTGGAAATTGTGGATTTCCTGAAGACTCCGGCACGGTTTACGCAAATTGGCGCTAGGATTCCCAAAGGTGTGTTGTTAGTTGGCCCTCCAGGTACTGGTAAAACACTTTTAGCGAAAGCCGTAGCAGGAGAAGCAGGAGTTCCATTTTTCAGCATCTCTGGTTCCGAGTTTGTCGAATTGTTTGTCGGTGTCGGTTCTTCCAGAGTGCGGGATTTGTTTGAACAGGCTAAAAAACAAGCTCCCTGTATTGTATTCATTGATGAATTGGATGCGATCGGTAAGTCTCGTAGCAGTAACGGCTTCTACGGTGGTAACGACGAGCGCGAACAAACCCTCAACCAATTACTAACTGAGATGGATGGGTTTGCAGCTGGGGATGCAACAGTAATTGTACTAGCAGCGACCAATCGCCCGGAAACTCTAGACCCGGCATTGCTGCGTCCAGGTCGCTTTGACCGCCAAGTGTTGGTAGACCGTCCCGATTTATCTGGCCGTGAAGCAATTCTCAAGATTCACGCTCAAAAGGTCAAATTAGGAGATGATGTAGATTTAAAAGCGATCGCTACTCGTACCCCTGGTTTTGCTGGCGCAGATTTGGCAAACTTGGTAAACGAAGCCGCATTATTGGCAGCGCGCAATCTGCGTGAAAAGGTTGCTCAAGAAGACTTTGCCGAAGCAATTGAGCGGGTAGTTGCCGGTTTAGAGAAGAAGAGTCGCGTGATGAACGAGACTGAGAAAAAGATTGTTGCATACCATGAAGTTGGTCACGCAATGGTTGGGGCGCTCACAACCGGAAACGGTCGTGTAGAAAAGATTTCGATTATTCCTCGTGGGATGGCAGCTTTGGGCTACACTCTGCAATTACCAACTGAAGACCGCTTTTTGATGAATGAAGATGAACTGCGGGGTCAGATTGCAACTTTGTTGGGTGGACGTTCCGCCGAAGAGGTTGTGTTTAACAGTATTACCACAGGTGCTTCCAACGATTTGCAACGAGCAACTGACTTGGCAGAACGGATGGTAACAGCTTATGGTATGAGCAAAGTCTTAGGGCCATTAGCTTATCAACAAGGACAACAAGCAGCATTTTTGGGTAATGGTGCGCCGAATCCTCGGAGATTGGTAAGTGAAGATACAGCGAAAGCGATTGATATCGAAGTCAAGGAAATCGTGGAAACAGCCCATGAACAAGCCCTAGAGATTCTCAGACAGAATCGAGACTTGCTAGAAGCGATCGCTACTCAGCTCTTAGAAACAGAGGTCATTGAAGGCGAAAAACTGCACGATTTGTTGAGTCAAGTTAAACCCGTAGCTAATTCGTAATTCGTAATGGGCTTTGTCTTGCTACGCTAACGTAATTCCTAAACAGAGGTACGCAGAGAATAACTTTGCGTACCTTTGCGTTAAACCTCTGCGTTCCTTTGCGTTTCAGAAATGCCACTTATCGCAATACAAATACCAGCTAACAAAAATGCTAATCCACCCCCAACAGCACCAAAAAAAGGTGTTATTACTTGCAGTTGGGGAAATATAACGCCAAACAAACTCATCGCTAAAGCAAACCCACCAAAATACATCCCAATTCCTAATCCCGCCCATCGCTGGGGTACTTGCCCTAAAGCAAAAGGAATTGCCCCGTTGACAATTAAACTAAAGCTCGCAACGATCAACACAATTAGTGGAATTTGTGCGCCCAGAGATATCATTATCAATAACGAAGGGATGATTGCACAGATCCCACAAAGCATTGCTTGACTATTACCAATTTTAACGGCAAAAATTCCTGCTGGTATGCTGGCAATTGCGATCGCTATTCCAATCCAAACCATTTGCATATCAATATTATCAGTATTCAGTTGGGTCTTGAGTACTTTACCCAAGACATCCATGAGAAATCGGATACCCCAGGCGACACCAAAACCAGTTCCTAAAATCAACGCCAATTTCTCTAAGGGCAACTTTACTGTTTCTGCTTGGTGTCTATCTACTGGTACTTCTGGGGGATTGACTAAGCGAAACACGGCTGCCGCCCCCAGCATCACAAAAGAACCGATCGCAAAAGTATAAACTGGGCCTAAACTCAGAATAAACTTGTAGCTTATTGGTTTAAAAGCTCCAATCACACCGCCTGTTAAAGTGACAAAACTTGCTGTTAAAGGTAACTGGGCTGGTTTTGAATACATCCCCAATAGGCACATAACTGGAGAACGAAATATTGTCATTGCCAATGCCCAAGCTACCAATACTATAGGTAAGAGCGATCGCATCACGGTAGTAGGCGGGATCAAACTTACAACGCATGGTATAGCAATAAACAAAGCCGATGCCAGAATCATACCTACTGAGATAAAAGGAAACCGAGTTCCTACCCAGCGTCTAGCTTGGTCTGAAAGTCCACCCATCACTGGTTCCAGCACCGCACCCAAAGCATTTTCGACTAGCACCAAACCAACTGCCAGTGAAGCAGGAAAACTAAACTGAGTCAAAAGTTGCGGTAAATAGATATTATAAATTAACCACGAGAGGGTAATTGCTCCCTGCACAGCTGCCAACACCCAAACTTGCACCCATAAAATATTCAGATGAGATTTCGAGGTAGTCAAGTCGCTTCGCTCCAATTAAAAATTAAAAATTATTAATTAAAAATTTCAAGACGCTCTCTACGAGACGCTGCGCCTAGCTTGCTTCTTTGCAGGAGTACGTGGACTCGCTAACACTACGCTATCTATCATTGTTAGCTCTGTACCAAAATTAATTAATTAAAAATAGAAAAATTTTTAATTTTTAACTTTTAATTTTTAATTCCAAAAAGGTCATCAGGAGATGGGAAGTGGGGATTTAAACTGCAAACTCGCTCTGCTCACGGCAGAAGAAGAGGGGGAAAGGGAAAAGGTTAAAGGGAAAAGGACAGATATTCTCCTTTCCCCTTTCACCCTTCCCCTTTAACCCTTCCTTGTGCCTCCTGCCTCTCTTTGTTAATACTCTGGAACTGAAGGATCGATTTCTCGACTCCAAGCGGTAATTCCGCCTTTAACATTTGTCCCGACAATGCCGGATTCCTTGAGGATGGCGAGAGCTTTTGCCGATCGCCCGCCCATCTTACAATGAGCAATTAAGCGGTGGCCGTTCAATATTTCCTTCACCTTAGCAACGCCATTCCCATTTTCAATGTCTGGTAAGGGCACCAACACTGAACCCGGAATCTTGGCAATGTCGTACTCATGGGGGTTGCGGACATCCAACAGTACAAAATCCTTTGCACCGCTATCCAGCAACTCTTTCAAATCCTTGACGGTCATTTCTTGACTTTCCATCTGCTGTTTTGCCTCCTCTGCCTTAGCTTGTGGAATCCCGCAGAATTCTTCGTAGTCTATCAGCTTTTCAATCACTGGGCGAATCGGGTTCGGACGCAGCTTTAACTCCCGAAATTTCATATCCAAGGCGTTGTATAGCAGCAATCGTCCGCTAAGAGTGTTGCCTTGTCCCAGAATGATTTTAACAGCTTCGGTTGCCTGGATTAAACCAATAATTCCTGGCAAAATTCCCAAAACGCCACCTTCTGCACAAGAAGGAACCATTCCTGGTGGTGGTGGTTCTGGGAAAAGGTCACGATAATTCGGGCCACCTTCGTAATTAAATACAGTAGCTTGCCCTTCAAAGCGTAAAATTGAACCGTAGACGTTGGGCTTATTCAGCAATACGCAGGCGTCGTTAACTAGATATCTGGTGGGGAAGTTATCAGTACCATCCACGACGATATCGTAAGGTTGAATCAGTTCCAAGGCGTTTTCGGAAGTCAGACGAGTTTCGTATAAATCAACCTGACAATAGGGGTTAATCTCGTGAATCCGGTTTTTTGCCGATTCAATTTTAGGTTTACCCACCCAGGATGTCCCGTGAATTACTTGGCGTTGCAGATTAGAAGTATCGACAATATCAAAATCGACAATTCCGATGCGTCCAATACCCGCCGCCGCCAAATATAAAAGTAGTGGTGAACCGAGTCCACCTGTACCGATACACATTACACTAGCGGCTTTCAGGCGCTTCTGCCCCTCTAGTCCTACTTCCGGTAAAATCAGGTGTCGGGAGTAGCGTTCGTAATCGTCTTTGGTCAACTGGATTTCGTCCAGATTGGGATTGAGCATAGCAGTTATGATGTGGGAAAGCGGAATATTAATCCTATCGAAAAACTGGATCTTATATCATGTCCGCTTGATTGCTTATTAAACCCGAAGAACCACACCCCGCCAAAGCTGTGCTTTGTCTCCCCTCCCCGCTTTTCGGGAGGGGTTGGGGTTCTTTTATTATGGGTAATTTGGCGGACATGATATTATATGGAGATAGGAGTGGGAAAGACGAATTTTCATCTGTGATAGCGGCGAAAACCGCGATGAGTGACTGTCTTTAAACTAAGTCGGTTATTTTATATTTTCAATTGCCTCTATTTGAAACTGATGAGTATCATCAAGGCTCCAGCTTTGTAGTTCTCCAGCTTTGCCGTTTTGGACGGAAACTATTATATACGAGTATCCCTGCCAAGCGTATAGGCGATCGCATTCTGAGGGTATAGCAGGATGATCTGGATGAGAATGAAAAATGCCGATAATGTTCAGTGAGCGATCGCGTGCTTCCCTTTGTGTTTTTAGCATAACTTCGGGTGCGATCGTATATTGCCGTCTTTTACTTTCTGTTGTGCCTTCCCCTGGAAATTCAGCCGCCGCTTCTGTATTCCAAGCATTTTCTGTTGGCATGACTTCTACCACAGTTTTGCCCTCACTAGCCAGATAGCCCAAAATTATACCACAGCACTCATCTGGGTAGGTGCTTTCGGCATGGGTGCGGATGATTTGCAAGTGTTCTTGGCTAAGTTGAATCATGTCTGCGTTTGTGATTTTAGCAACTTTTAACAATTCTTGCTTAAATACAATACATTGACACGCGTAGCCTAGTAAAAACCATCAAAATATTTACCTACTGAATTATGCTTTCTTATTTGTGGTTGTCTAATCTTAATTAGCGCTCCAGGCATGAAATGGGAGGTACTTATAAACAACCCCCCATTCAATTGTTCAATGCAATTAGTGCTAACAGAGAGTAAATGTTGGGTTTGGTTCCTTAACTTTCGGCATGAGTGCGAATGATTTGCAGGATTCTTGGTTAAGTTTGTTTATATCTGCGTTGATAATTTTTATAACCCATAGCGATTCTTGCACGGATATATATTGGCAGGCGATCGCTCTCATCGTAGTATAAGTTAACCAAGACGTAGCTAGCAAAAACCACAGGCGATCGCAGCCTTCAAAAATAAATATATGTATTTTTTATTACTTGTTAAAATATTTACCTACTAGGTTCTACTTTCTTATTGCCTAGACACAGAAGAATATAAAGAATATACAAAGCTCAATACTTGTGTATATATTTTTCAGCAAGTAATGTGAAGAGTATGCAAAGATGAGTATTTAAGTAGAAACATCTAAGTATGATATTGACTGTGTAGTTCTTTTGAGGTTCTTGAGATGTTCTGTATTTTCAAGCTAGATGCCCACGGATAACAGCCTACAAGGAAGGCATCAAAATCTTTTCCCGATTAAGAGTCAATTGTTGATTATTTTTATCTTCTAGTAAAACTTAGGCGCTGGCAAAAAATAAATATGAAGAAAGAATTTTAGGTATTGAAGCTGAATTTTTTGGTACTTAAAAGAGTAATTTTTACTCAAAAAGGATGATAAAAACCTGAAATGACCAGATCTTGCAAATTCACACGCTAATTAATTTGTACAGTGCTTAAGACTTAAATAGTTTGAGGTCAAAGAAGTATACGTAAAAACCTTGAAATTGGGGAAATTTTTCAGAAATTTACTGTTATTGAAGGGTGACGTATAAATTATGTAGATTTCGGTGAATTTTTGCGCCCTTAAACAGCACAATCTACAAATTGATAACTGAAGTTACTGAAAAAAACGATTTAGAAAGGTAAAAGTTATGGCAAATATCATTGGAACCAACGGTAATGAGACCCTACAGGGTAGTTATGATGAGGCGGATACGATTAACGCTAAAGCAGGCAACGATACTATATATCCGAACGGTGGCAACGACACCTTGACTAGTGGAGGCGGCAATGATAAATTCGTCTTCTACTACTACTATAACAACAACAACAATATTGCGATCGTCACCGATTTTGGTGGTGTAGGTAAAGGAACAAACCCGACAGCAGCAGTCATTGCCGAAGTGGATACCCTAGCATTCGAGGGCGATGGCACCACTGCCCAAAATTTGTTATTGACCCAAAAAGGCAACAATTTGGAAATCAGCTTTGCAGGGGATGCTTATTTGAGGTTTATTGATAACTCAGTTATCCTGCAAAACTTTGCCCTGGAAAACCTGGAAAACTTGAGCAAATCTACAGGGGCCACTGTAGACTTGGGCAATATCTTATTTAATACACAAACTAGCACCACAGATAGCTTTGATGTGTTCAATGCCAACTCCACCCAAAGCACTATCTTCAATAAGAACACAGTCACTTTTCTTAATGACCTGAAGAATAATGTTAGCGGCTTTGATAACTCAGATGATGTCATCAATGGTCAGGGCGGGGATGACCTCATTGACGGCTTAAGTGGCAACGACACACTCAGAGGTGGTGCGGGCAATGACTCCCTCATTGGTAGTGCGGGGAATGATATTCTCATAGGCGGTACGGGTAATGACTCTTCCACAGGTAATCACTCCCTCGTGGGTGGTGCGGGCAATGACTCCCTCATTGGTGGTACTGGAAACGATCGCTTAGATGTTGAATTTTCAACAGGCGCTAACACCCTCAAGGGTGGCGTTGGTGATGATACCTTGGATGCTGGGGCAACATCCGGGAATAACTTACTTTTTGGGAGCGAAGGTAATGATTCTCTTTCCACTTCTAATGCTTATAGCAGCTTCAGCCCTAACATTTATTACCCCTCCTCAGGTAATAACACCCTAGAAGGAGGTGCTGGTGACGATACCTTGAATGCTCAGTCTCCATCAGGGAATAACTTACTTGCTGGAGGCGATGGCAATGATTCTCTCTCCACCTCTGGAATTACAACTTATAGAGGAGACCCTAATTTTAAGGCATCAGGCAATAACACCCTCAACGGTGGTGCTGGTAACGATACCTTGAATGCTGGCATTTCAACAGGCAATAACTTACTGTCTGGGGGTGATGGTAATGATTCCCTCTCGATATCTGGCGATATTATCAACTATAGCGGTCGAGAATTTTATTACCTTTCTTCAGGCAATAACATCCTCAACGGTGGCGCGGGTGACGATACATTGACTGCTAATTATTCAACAGGCAATAACTTGTTCTCTGGGGGCGATGGCAATGATTCCTTCTATCTAAGTACCAAATCCTCAGATACTCCCCTCTCTGATTTAGCAATTCAAACGATAGATGGGGGAGCAGGTGACGATTTTTTATCCGTTGATTACAGTTTCGCTACAGCGGGTATTTCAACGACATTCAATGCCACTACAAACAATGTAGAAATTACGGCAGGCACATATCAGGTTAATTACAAGAATATCGAACGATTGAATATCTTAGGTACAGCTTACGACGACAATATTGTAGGAAGCAGTGCGAACGATACGCTCTCTGGGGGATATGATGGCAAAGATACAATCGATGGGGGAGCAGGTGAGGATCTATTGTCCGTTGATTACAGGTACAGCAATCCTACAGGGGCGATCGCAACAACATTCAATGCCACTACAAACAAGGGAGTAATTACGGCGGGCACAAATCAGGTTAATTACAAGAATATCGAACGATTAAATATCTCAGGTACAGCTTTCGACGACAATATTGTTGGCAATAGTGGCAACGATACGCTTTCAACAGGCAATACTGGCAAAGATACAATCGATGGGGGAGCGGGTGACGATGTATTGTCCGTTGATTACATCTCCAATGTCAATATTACAAAGGGGATCGCAACGACATTCAATGCTGCTACAAACAAGGGAGTAATTACGGCGGGCACAAATCAAGTTAACTACAAGAACATCGAACGATTAAATATCTCAGGTACACAGTTCGATGATTTTATTGTGGGGAACGATGGTAACGATACGCTCTTTGGGAGCTATGGCAAAGATACGATTATTGGCGGTGCAGGTAATGATATCTTGGCAGGTGAGAGTGGGAAGGACACCCTAACTGGTGGCACGGGCAATGATAAATTTGTTTATAGCTTGAGCGATAGCTCCTATGACGGCACTAACATTGATATTATCACCGATTTCGGTGGCATAGGTAAAGGTTCAAATCCCTCAGCAACCGTAATTGCCTCCTTAGACACTTTGCAATTTATAGGTTTTACTGCTGAAAATCTGCAATTAACTCAAAATGGTAACAACTTAGAAATTACCTTTGAAGGTTTTAATAATGACAGGAAAGTTATTCTACAAAACTTTAAGTTAGAAAACCTGGATAATCTACCAACAACTTCTTCACGACCAGCTATTGGCAATATCCTGTTTAATGGACAAACCAGCATCAGCGACAGTTTTGATGTGTTTGATGCTGATTCCACTCAAACTACTGTGTTCAACAGGAACACTGTTACCTTCCTTAATGACCTGGATAACAACATTACGGGTTTTGACAACTCTAATGATGTCATCAATGGTCAGGGGGGTGACGACATCATCGACGGGTTGAGCGGTAATGACCTGCTCAGAGGTGGTGCGGGAAATAACACCCTTGACGGAGGTACTGGTGACGATACCTTGAGTGCTATCAATTCAACAGGCGATAACCTGCTCTTTGGGGACGATGGTAATGATTCTCTTGATATCTCTGGCAGGATATTCAGCGACACATTCAGTGGCACAATCGACAAATTCGACTCTCGCTCATTAGGCAATAACACTCTCAACGGAGGTGCAGGTAACGACACGTTGAGTGCTAGCGGTTCAAAAGGTGATAACCTGCTCTCTGGGGGCGATGGCAATGATTCTCTTGACATTTCTGGCAGCTACAGGAATAACTACGGCTACATCTCCGACTCTCGCTCATTAGGCAATAACACTCTCAACGGAGGTGCAGGTAACGACATCTTGAGTGCTGGTGGTTTAAAAGGTGATAACCTGCTTTCTGGGGGCGATGGTAATGATTCTCTTACCATTTTTGGCGGCTACAACGAGAATAATCCCACAGACTCTTCGGACTCTCGCTCATTAGGCAATAACACTCTCAACGGAGGTGCTGGTGACGATCGCTTGAGCGCTGGTGGTTCAAAAGGCGATAACCTGCTTTCTGGGGGTGATGGCAATGATGAGCTTGATATCTCTGGTGGCTATGACAGCTACAACTCCAACGACTACTCCGACTCTCGCCCGTCTGGTAATAACACGCTAGAAGGAGGCGCTGGTGACGACAAGTTGAGCTTTAGCAGTTCAACAGGTGATAACCTTCTGTCTGGGGGCGATGGCAATGATTCCTTCAATCTAATCATTAACTCCCTAGATCCTGACCTGTCTGATTTAGTGACTCAAACGGTAGATGGGGGTAATGGTGATGATTCGTTGTTCACCCTTTACAACTATACTGCTGGAGGAATCACTTCGACATTCAATGCTACTACTAACACTGGCTCAATTACGGTAGGCTTGTATCGAGTTAACTACAACAATATCGAACAATTACATATCTCAGGTACCAGCTATGATGACAATATTGTTGGCAGCAATGGCAATGATATCCTCCGAGGTGGAGACGGTAATGACAGCCTAATTGGAGGGGATGGGACTGATACCTTTGGTTTCTATAATTACAATGGGGGTGTTGACACTATTTATGACTTCAACGCTACTAATGAACTGATTGAAGTATATGCTAATGGTTTTGGTGGCGGGTTATTAATAGGTTCACTCTCGGATGCTCAGTTCACCATCGGAACATCTGCAACGACAAGCAATCAACGATTTATTTATGATAATTCTACAGGTGGACTGTACTTTGACCAGGACGGCAGTGCGGCTGAGTTTACTCAAGTAAAATTTGCCCAACTATCTGCTGGACTGTCATTAGCCGAAAAGAATTTTGTGCTTGTTTAATCGTTATTAAATTCTCTAATCGTTAAGTGACAGGGGTTGCGAGGTGCTTTTGTAAGCACCTTGCAAACGATAGTGCTCAATGCAATTACTGTTAACAAAGAGTAGATGTTGAGTTTTATTTCTCAACTTTCGATATGAGTCTGGATGGTTTGCAGATGTTATTGGCTAAATTTGATTATGTCTGCGTTTTTAATTTTAATCGCCGCCGTTGCATATTTGCGGGATGATTTTGTTAGTTTTGTGGGATGGGCTGAAAAGCCTGTCCCTTGTATTGCAGGGCGCAGGCATCAAAACTCATTAGCCTTAAAGTAGTAACAACAACTTATTGTGGAATTGCGATCGCGAGACGATGAATGCTCTAATCAATTTACTGCTTTTTTTGCTGCCGATTCTGAGTAGCTTTTGGATTGCCCAAACTTTCAACCCTTTATCTTCTTATCAGCCTCTCCAAGCTGTAGACGGAGCAGCTTTATATAAAAAACAATTAACGAATGGTAACGAAGCCTATTTACAAGTTATTAATCTTCGTAAAATGCACATAGACCAAATTATCGGAGAGGTAGATAATATGGGTCTAAATGAAGGAAAATATTATCAAGGGGAAGGTGAATATTACAGCCCTTTTTTCCAAAATAAATTGTTTTCTGATGTTGCAGACGAATATAAAAAACTTTACGCAAACAACGTTTTTTCGACGATTAATTGTTCTTTTTTTGAGCAATACCAATCTAGTACTCAATTATCCTTTCCGATTAAACTTAATGGTGTAGTCATCACTGGTGGCACTAGCCCTTATGGCCCAATCAAGGAACCAAAAGATAAATATTATCGTAATATTCGCCTCAAAACCTTAGTCTGGGATGATAAGCAGGCATATATTACCGATTACAACCAAGCTAGCGGTGCGCCTGTTAACCAAAAAGCAGTGAAGAATGCGATTGTCACTTACCGATATAGCGATCATCCGGCGAAAGTATTAGCCCAAAACCAAGCGAATAAGTATCAAGTTATCGGTACTTTGAGCAAAGATGGTGTTAAAGGTGACGAGCTTTTGTTGATTATGACGGTGAACCAAGCAACTCTGGATGAGGCAGCCGATTTATTACGTAAATTAGGAGTCAAAGGCGATATTATTACCGTTGATGGTGGCAGATCGACTTATTTGTTCAATTCCCAAAAAGGAAACATTATTGTTCCCCAACTGTCTAATCTGCAAGAAAATCCTACTTTCCGACATTTACCTCATTATCTGGGATTCCGTAAGAAAAGCACAAATCAGATTGCGCCAAAAATCTCGATCGCTCAACCAGTTGGTAAAGTGCTTCCAAAGAAGGATCAACCTTTTTTAATATTGTGGCGGGATAATTTTGATGGCGATGTCTCGATTAAGTTGTACGATGGGAACAAACTTATCCAAAACATTTCTTCCCGTACTGCTAGCGATGGAGTTTATGAGTGGAAACCACGTATTTCCGTAAAAGAAGGCTATTTTATTCGTATTTCTAGCTGGAAAGACCGGAATATTTTCGGGCAGTTGCAATTGTAGCGGAATGGGAAAATGAAATGGATAACTAGCTAAACGCAAACCTCTCAACAAGGTTGACGGTGTGGCCGCGATCGCAATTGTTATCGTTTCTCACAGTAAACAACTAGCTTTGGGTGTGCGGGAACTCGCCGCGCAGATGGTTCAAGGCCAAGTTCCCATTGCTGTTGCAGCAGGTATTGAAGATTCTGAAAATCCATTGGGTACAGATCCGATTCAGGTTTATGAGGCGATCGCTTCTGTTTTTTCTGATGATGGTGTCTTGGTGTTAATGGATTTGGGTAGTGCTTTGCTGAGTGCGGAAATGGCAATCGAGTTTTTGCCAGAAGCACAGCAGCAGAAAGTATATTTGTGTGAAGCACCTCTAGTAGAAGGCGCGATCGCTGCTGTAGTGGCGGCGGCAGCTGGTAGAGATATTCACCAAGTTATGGTGGAAGCACGCGGTGCACTCCTCGCCAAAGCAACTCAATTGGGTGTAGTTAGTAAGCCATTGTCTGTTGTCAGCGCAATAACAACCAATATAGAATCGCCAACGCGAGAAATTCGGCTGATTGTGAGCAATCGCTTAGGATTACACGCCCGCCCCGCCGCCCAGTTTGTGGCAACCGCAGCCCGGTTTCAATCTCAAATTCTGGTAAGGAATTTAACGAGAAATACTGAGCTAGTCAGGGGTGACAGTATTAACCAAGTCACAACTTTAGGGGTGCGTCAAGGACACGAACTGCTGATTACTGCCACTGGTTCTGATGCAGATGAGGCGCTGGCTGCATTACAGGGATTATTCGCCAATAACTTTGGTGAAGATAATGTTGCCTTGAATTCTCCACCAGCACACCATGAAGTTACACCAACAACTTCCGGCGAACTTTCAGGGATTGCAGCTTCTCCAGGAGTAGCGATCGCACCTGTTGTTCGTTATCAACCCACTCACATCGCAATTACGGAATACCACGTAAACGATCCTGATGCAGAGTGGCAACGATTACAGGCAGCGATTAACACTGCCCGACAAGAAATTCAAGCAGTTTTCTCCCAAGCATCTCTGCAAATTGGTGATGCTGAAGCCGCCATCTTTGATGCCCAATTACTATTTTTAGAAGATCCAGTACTGTTAGAAGCGGCTCATCAGCGTATTTTAGACAACCATATAAATGCTGAAGCCGCTTGGCAAACTGTAGTCGATGAAGTAGCGACTTCCTACCGCGCACTTGAGGATTCTTACCTGCAAGAGCGAGTTGACGATGTTGTAGATGTCGGGCGAAGAGTACTGCGATTACTCGCTGGGAATGCTGCGGCTAACTTGCATCTTGAGTCACCAGCGATTTTGGTGACGACTGATTTAACTCCTTCAGATACGGCGGGACTAGATCCGACAAAGGTGTTGGGTATTTGTACTACTTCTGGTAGTGCAACTTCCCACAGTGCCATTATCGCCCGGACGTTGGGTATTCCGGCAGTTTTGGGAGTGGATGCCCAAGTGTTGCACCTGGCTGATGGTACACTGATGGCACTTGATGGTGAAAGTGGCAGAGCTTGGGTAGAACCAGAATCAGACATCTTGGATTTACTGGCAGCAAAGCAATCAGCTTGGCAAACTGCCCAACAGGAAGCACGAGCTACGGCACATCAGCCAGCGATTACTCGTGATGGTCGGCAAGTTAGCGTCTTCGCCAATATTGGTAGTATAAATGATGTGCAAGTTGCTGTGGCTAGCGGTGCAGAAGGTGTGGGACTACTCCGCACTGAGTTTTTGTATTTAGACCGAACCAGCGCCCCGACTGAAGAAGAACAATTATTAGTGTATCAGGCGATCGCCCAAGTTTTAGATAATCGGCCGCTAATTATTCGTACTTTAGATGTCGGTGGTGATAAGCCACTTCCCTATATTAAAGTAGGGTTGCCAGAAGCTAACCCTTTTTTGGGTTGGCGGGGAATTCGTTTCTGTTTAGATCGTCCAGAACTCTTCAAAACTCAGTTACGGGCAATTTTGAGAGCTAGTGTCGGACACCAAATTAAAATCATGTTGCCGATGATTGCTACTGTAACTGAAGTACGTGCAGCTAAGGTAATTTTGGGCGAAGTGCAAACTGAATTAAATCAAGCTGGTATCGCATTTGATGCCGCGATCAAAGTAGGAATTATGGTAGAGGTTCCCTCAGCAGTAGCGATCGCCGATCGATTAGCTGCGGAAGTAGACTTCTTTAGTATCGGAACTAACGATCTGAGTCAGTACGTCATGGCTAGCGATCGCACTAATCCAAACGTGGCAAATTTGGTTGATGCACTACATCCAGCTGTATTGCGAATGGTGCAGCAAACTGTCCAAGCTGCCCATGCGGCGGGGATTTCGGTAGGATTATGTGGAGAATTGGCAGCAGATACTTTAGCAACACCAATTTTATTAGGTTTAGGGCTGGATGAATTGAGCGTAAATCCCCAAAGTATACCTGGAGTGAAGCAGGCGATCGCTCGGTTGAGTATAGTTGAGAGTGAAGCGATCGCGGCATCAGCATTACAACAAGATTCCGCACAGCATGTTAGAGAACTAATCTCAGCTTCAATTACTCCCCCTGCATAATTAATTCGTAATTCGTAATTCTTAATTCGTAATTGAATTACCTAGAGTCTAAATACCCTACTAATTCAAGACCACCAATAAATACAATTACGCATGAGTATTTCGCCAATAATGATGTTAGCGAGTCCGCGAACGTCATTACGAATTACGAATTACGAATTACGAATTAGTTAAAATCTAATTCCCAGTTGCCCGTTAAAGCCACGAACAGAATTGTAACCAGCACCAACAAAAACGTTATTAGTAGCACCTACCTGAACGCCACCTGAAACGGCAACACCTTTATCCTCTGAATAAAGTCCAATTCCTACATAAGGTGAAATTACAGGCAAATTGATAAATTTTAAAACATCTACTCCCGTAGCACCATCAGCGCCAGTTCCGACTTCAACCCCGAAATTCAAAGCTCTAGCTCCGACAGCATAAGTTATATCACCATCTTTTCCACCGACTGAAACCCAAGGTTGCGGTATCAGTTGAGCCGATGCTTGACTTGGGGCAAGCAAAGTTAATAAACCTATAGATGTAATTAATGTTTTAGCAATAATCGCTATTTTCACGTTATTCTCCAATTAATTGTTTTTAGGACTGATACCAATTCTTTATGAGACGCATAAAAAGAATCTCAGTGCCTTGGCATCTCCCTTTGGTAATACTATTTCACTTTCAGGTTGATACAAATAGCCAGTAGGGGAGCAGGGGGAAAGGTTAAAGGGAAAAGGGTAAAGGTTTTTTCTTTCCCCTTTACCCTTTTCCCCAAAACCCAACAAGTATTGAGCTAGGTTATACCATTTACAAAAAGACCTACAGATTCAAAATTGAAAATCCAGATGAAATCTAACCCCTCTTAATTACGAATTACTACTTACGTAGCTTGCTTCTTGCCTTTGAGGAGTAGTACGAATTACAAATTGGTATTATTATCTCAACTATTTGCTAAACTCCAACTTCGTGGAGAGCAAATAAAAACAATTTGAGTATTGCGAATTTGGAGGGGGTTGCAGAGTGGCTGATGAACGCATAGTCAATACACAACATATTTATCCAAAGGATTTTTCCTGGGGATTATGGCCTGTTGTGCCACTCTACCCCTACGGTAGGCGGCAGACAATTCGTCAAGAAGTACTTAAGGACACAATCTGGAATTTTGACCAGATTCAAGGCATTTTCTACGTTGTTGTCCCGATTCGGATGACTGTTGTGAAGTTGGAAACCGGGGGACTTCTGGTCTATGCGCCTGTTGCACCAACGCTAGAGTGCATAAGACTTGTGAATGAGTTGGTGGTGAAATATGGCGACATTAAGTACATCATTCTGCCAACTATCTCTGGTATAGAACACAAAGTTTTTGTTGGCCCCTTCGCCAGATACTTTCCGACTGCACAGGTGTTTGTGGCTCCCCATCAGTGGAGTTTCCCGCTAAATCTTCCCCTTAGCTGGCTTGGCTTACCCCCAAAACGAACTCAAGTACTTCCAGAAGATAGTTGCAAAACCCCCTTTGCTGACGAGTTTGATTATGCAATGCTAGGCCCCATTGGTCTTGGCCCTGGAAGGTTTGCAGAAGTTGCTTTTTTCCACAAGCGATCGCATACTCTTTTAGTCACGGATTCTGTACTTTCGATTCCAGAAGATCCACCCGCGATCGTTCTCTTAGATCCATATCCTTTATTATTCCATGCCAAGGATTATGCTTCTGATATTGTTGCAGATAGTCAGGCAAATCGCCGTAAGGGTTGGCAGCGCATCTGTCTGTTTGCTTTGTACTTTCAACCAAGCACATTAGATATACGCCAATGGAATCATGTATTGCAAGATGCCTTGAAAGCTCCAGAACGCTCAAGAAAAGCTTATTTTGGATTGTATCCCTTTAAATGGCAGTCAGATTGGCAGCGATCGTTTGATGCCCTGCGAGGTGATGGGCGTTTATTTGTCGCACCAATTTTACAAACGTTGATTCTCAATCGCGCACCACAAGAAACCATTGACTGGGCTAATAAAGTTATAAGTTGGGACTTCGAGTGGATAATTCCCTGCCACTTTGATTCACCAATTAAAGCTAAACCGCATCAGTTTCGCCAAGCTTTCTCTTTTTTAGAAAAGCAGCCTACTGTCAGTGGAGATTTGATCGGCAGTAGCAGCTATCCTTTACCAGAAGAAGATTTTAAAACACTTAGGGAAATCGATGCAGGTTTAAATAAGTTTGGCATTGTGCCAGCAGCCAAGGAGAAAGTGTAGGAGAGACGATATAGCGCAATACAGTTCAGATAAACCCAAAACCCTGATGATGTAGAGACGCGATTTATCGCGTCTTGAAAGACCAATTATCCTTAACTGAACGTGAGTTCGATAAACCTCTCCCTCCCAACCTCCCTCTCCCACGGGGAAAGGGAGGAGCAACGATAAATTAGGGTTTTGGCTCCCCTCTGGGTGTCCAAGAGGGGTTGGGGGAGAGGTCAAAAAAGGGCTTGTCGAACTCACGTTAACTGAATCATATTGCAATACAGCGTTCTCCTTTGGATGCAGGTAACACAGCTAGCTGTGCTACCAAAGCTATATATCTGTATCAGGTGTTTTGTAGAATGGTATTGCTGGAAATATGATTAGCCACCGATATTTGTTATACGGTCAATCAAAGGGGGTGCGCTTTAAAGGTCGCCTTGTGCCAGTGGCATTTTCGAGGTACCATGCAGTCGTGGATCGGGCACAGGAGGTTGCGGTTCTGGGCCTAGTGGTTGGGGATTTTCCACATACTCGAATTCGCCTTTGCCATCCATTGAGGGGCCTTTTGCCCAACGACCTTCGGCGCTTTCTGTGCCTTCTGAGTGATTCCAGAACTGATAAGAAAACTCGCGTTTCTCCAATTCCAACGGGAAGGAACTGGGAACCGGAGTGGTTTCCAGTCCAGAACTTTCTAAATCTTCAATGGTTGCTAGCCACAAGTTTTGATGCATCGTATCACGAGCGATCATAAAGCTCAAGGTATCTTTCACCCCTGGATCGTCCGTCATTTCATACAGTCGTACTGCTTGCAAACGTCCCTGACTTTCAGCGTGGAGATTAGACCGGAAATCTGCCAACAAGTTGCCACTGGAGACAATAAAACGACCATTCCAAGGATAGCCGACGCTATCAGATGGTGTTGCACCTAAACCAGAGACAATGGCGTGTTGGGGGTTCATCGCCGCCGCCATAATTACATCCCGTGGGTTACTACCGCCCATGACAGCACCCACAACCGCATCTTTGACACTTTCTTCTTGCATTTTGAGCGGCGCTTTATCTAGAAGATGGGCAATCATCGTTGCCAGCATCTCAATGTGACCGATTTCCTCAGTCCCAACATCTAGCAGCATATCCCGGTACTTGGCAGGGCCTCGACAGTTCCAGCCCTGAAACAGATACTGCATCATCACGGTCATTTCACCAAAAGTACCGCCGATGAGTTCTTGAATTTTCATTGCATAAACCGCATCTGGTTTTTCTGGCGGCTTAAAATACTGGAGTTTCTTATTGTGATAAAACATTTGAATTCCTCTGTTAATTGCAGATGCTGACACAAAATCAAACAGTTGCCAAACTTTTATCCGATTTTGCGTAGCCTCTCCTTATCTAGGAAACTAATCAAATGCTTTATCTTCATCAGCCTCTAGTCAGATATAAAAAATACTTTTAAATAAGTATTTCGACTAGGGCTTTTTTCTTTATAGTTCTGTCTAGGAATGGATTTCAGAAAGCTTTAATTTGTTTTGAGAAAGAATTCAAAAAAATTCAAAATCAAATCACCTGAACTGGATTGCAACTACTCCTAAAGTTTGATTTCCTTAAACCGTTCTTGCGCCGCTTTAAATGCTTCTTGCATCACTAACTGAATTTTTTGAGGATCGGGTTTCTTACCTCCCATTAGATCGCCAAAGTAAACACAGGCTGCTTCGCCTAGTGCCCAAGTATAAGCGGCTGCCCAAGAAGCTGCGATCGCACTCCCAAAACCTGGTATAAATTTAATTAACTCACGGGCAATTGCCTGTGCGAAAAAACCACCTGCGATCGCACTCACAACGCCTCCTGCTTGAGAGGGAGTAACTGTCTGCCCATATAATTTACCCAACAGTCCCACCATTGATACTTGCAAGGCAGTGAGTACGGGCATTGTGGCAAATGGTAGAGGTACGGCAGCCAGAGTTGCAGACATAATCGCAAATGGCAAAATATAACGGCGTGCAGTATCTCGGTAAAGGTTGCCAATTTGCTTCCCAACTTCTTCTCGATCTAATAGCTGATAAATCGCTTGGGCTTCTGCTTGTGGGAGTAGTTCTGCTAAGGAATCTCGCAGTGCTTCTAAGCCATAAAATACTTGAGTGTAGCCATCTTCTTCTAAGGTAAAGTCAATGAGTACAGAGCGATCTGTGATTCCTGCAAAGGCTTCTTGTATTGCGGCAAATGCGCGGTTGACTTCTTGATAATCTGGCGGATAGGCGGGATGATCGACGGTATTGCCAGGATAAACTTCGTGCAAGCAGGTAACTACCAGCAGACAGGGAATGTCTGGATACTTCTGGCGCAGTTGTTGAGCAATTTGTCGTAGGGTATCAGTTGCAAAGTCATTGATTTTAACCGTCAAAAGCAGGATTCTGGCGGAACGAGTTTCTTGTTGTAAATCGCCAACTAACTCTTGAATAATTTTTTGAGTATCTTGTTTAACATCACCTAGCCCCACTGTATCAGTAAAAATCAGTAGCGGCAGGTCATTGGAAGGATAGGCATAACGTTGGGTGTGTTGCGTGTGTGGGCGAAATCCTTGACCGATAATTTCAGCCGAAACTCCCGTCAATCCCCTCACAATAGAACTTTTCCCAGCTTGAGGTTTACCAATTAAGAGGGCTTCTGTGGTTGGCAGTTCGGCTCGGATTTTCTCTAAAATCTCTGCAACCTGAGTATCGCTCACACTAAACCATTCAACAACTGTCTGTGCCAGTTGTTCTACGGGTAGGTGTTGTGTTAGACGTGTTGTTGCTTTGTTCCATACGCCAGCAATCTGATTTCTCCAGGAATTATCGGCCGACTTGGCAATCGTTTTGTCGGTCGGTTCGCTCAATTGCTGAGAATCAGTTGATGGTAAATCAGCATCACGTTGCTCAGTCATTTTCATCCAAATCTAGAAGACCCTTTTTGTCATCTTATAGCGATTCTTAAAGGGATAACTAGTACCTTTAGTAGTGTTCCTGGGCATGAGCGATCGCGTTTTGGCTGACAATGCGATTGTTTCGGCTGACAAGGCGATTGCATTGACTAACAATGCGATTGCATTGACTAACAATGCGATTGCATCGGCTAACAATGTGATTGCATCGACTAACAATGCGATTGCATTGACTAACAATGCGATTGCATTGACTAACAATGCGATTGACCTTTCAAGACGCGATGAATCGCGTCTCTACAATCTGGGTTTTGTTGCTCATTCTGAACTGTATTGTCGCAAAATTTGCCCTCATCCCCCAACCCCTTCTTTCAATATTGGGAGAAGGGGAGCGAATTTCAAAGTCCCTCTCCCAAGCTTGGGAGAGGGATTTAGGGTGAAAGCTCATTGATTCATCCAAAAAGTCTATTACTTCAAAAACGGATTTAGTATCAACTTGGTTCAATCAAATCAGCGATCGCTTGTACCAATACATCTGGATCTACTGGTTTAGAAATATGCATTTGAAATCCTGCGGCTAATGCTTGCTGCTGATTCATTTCTCCTGCATAAGCTGTCAGAGCGATCGCGGGTACGTTTCCTCCTTGTTCAGGGGATCGCGATCGCACTTCACGCATCAGCATATAACCGTCTGTTTTTGGCATTCCAATATCGCTAATTAAAACATCTGGTATCGAGTCAGATAGCGCTTGTAGTGCTTCCTGTGCTGATGATACGGCGGTTACTTGCACGCCGTAGTCTTGCAAAATAAAGGTAACTAAATCGCGGATATCTGGTTCATCGTCCACTACCAAAACTTGAGTGTCTGCAAGCAGCGAGGATTCCGGCTCTGAATATGAGGACTGATTCTCTTCACCCCGAAATTGTTCGCTTCTCACCAAAAGCGGTAACTCGACAGTGAAGCTTGCACCCAATCCTTCTCCCAGACTTTCGGCTTGAACATTTCCCCCATGCATTTCTACAACCTTACGCACGATCGCTAATCCTAAACCTAGTCCGCCAAATGTGCGTGTAGTTGTGCCATCAGCTTGGCGAAAGTAATCAAATACATAAGGCAAAAAGTCTAGGCTAATTCCTTTACCTGTATCGCTGACCTGAATTTGAGCCTGATTACCAACTTCCATGAGTCGAATTTCTACCCGTCCTCCTGTTGGTGTAAATTTTACCGCATTAGAAAGCAAGTTCCACACAACTTGTTGCAGCCGATTTGGGTCGCCCATAACTTGTCCCAAATTGGGATCAAATAAGGTTTTAATTTGAATTGACTTGGCTTGTGCTGCTAGTTTTACTGTTTCTAGCACTGCTTCAACTACCATTACCAAGCTGACAGGACAGATATTCAAGTTTAATTTTCCTTGCAGGATGCGCGACACATCCAACAAATCTTCAATTAGCTGAGTTTGTAACTTGGCGTTGCGTTCAATGGTTTCTAAGGCGTGGTGAGTAGTTTTTTCATCAAACTTGCGAGTCCGCAGCATTTTCGACCATCCCAGGATGGGATTGAGTGGGGTTCGCAGTTCATGGGAGAGAACCGCCAGAAACTCATCTTTAATTTGGTTGGCGATTTCTGCTTGTTGTCGTGCTGTCCTTTCGCAATCGAGTAGGCGATCGCATTCTTGTTCAGCCAATTTGCGCTCGGTGATGTCCAGTATAAAAGCAACACCATGTTCTTGGGAATCATTCAGCAAAGCCATCCCCAAAACAATCGGTACTCGCTTGCCGTTACGCTGGATGTACTCTTTCTCATAAATTTTGGAAACTCCGATGGTTTGCACCTCCAAAAGGGCGCGATCGTCTGAATCCTGATACTCAACAGGAGTCAGTTCTCTCCAATTAATTCCACCTAAAGTAGCAAACTCATCACGAGTGTAGCCAGCTAGTTGAAGAAAGGCATCATTGGCATCAATCACAAAGCCATGCACATTCCAAAAAGCGACCCCAATCAAGTTAGATTCAAACAAACGCCGAAAACGTGCTTCACTTTCACGTAAAATTTTTTCTGCCCGTTTGTGTTCGGTAATATCGCGAGAAACAGTAATTACGCCTTCAATAGTTTGGTCAACATTCCGTAATGGTGTGAGAATATATTCATAATAATGTACGCCATCACGAGTAACATATTTACACTCATCTTTAATCGGTTGCCCAGTTTTCATTACAGTAAGTCGTTGATTATCTACCTGGGTTATTAGGTCTGCGGGTAAATCCATTTCTGGCAAACTTTTACCGATAATATCTTCGGGATTTAAACCTAGTATAGTTGCTCCATCGCGGCTGACATATTGATAACGACCTTGGCAATTAAAGATGTAAATATGATCTACTGAAGCAGTGAGGATGGCATTTAAAATATTTGCCTGTTCTTGGACTTGTGTTGTGAGTTCGCGAGTACTTTCTTTTGCCTGCTGACACACAGTAGTTTCCATACAAACGCCGATCATTCGCACCGCTTGGCCTTGAGCGTTATAGATAAATTTTCCGTTAGCATAAATCCAATGTGTACTTTGGTCTGAGCGAACTATACGAAATTCATCATTGTAGTCAGTCTTTTGTGTCAAAGCGTGGGCGATCGCTTGCATTACAGATTGGCTATCTTCAGGATGAACGCATTTTTTAAACGTTTCATAAGGACTATCATAACTACTTGGAATTAAACCAAAAAGTAGTTCATAATTTTCCGACCAAATAACTTGATTGGTAACAATATTCCAATCCCACAAGCCCATCTGGGATACCTCTAGAGTCAGCCTCAGCCGTTCTTCACTCTCTCTAAGGACTACTTCTAACTGCTGACGCGCCGCAATTTCTTGTTGGAGTTGCTCGAAAATTACTGCTACCTCTGTTGACATGAGATGCACAGATGTTTCTTGAACTTTAATATAAGACTTTTCTGCTTCTACTGCCAGCTTTCTTTTTAGTTCTGTTAATTGTTCTTCAAGTGCTGCTTGTCTTTGTTGATAAAATATCTCTGATTGCTCTAACTCAGCTACCCGCTGCCGCAACACTGCTAATTCATCAGTAAGTTGAAAGTTAATTTGATCAACATTTTGCATATTGTACACCGCTAATGTTTAACAATATCGACTTGAAGAGTAGGTATTCCTTAGTACCGCAAGGCGTAATTAAATAATTAAATAAAAATTAAAATTTCATACAACAGCGTAAGCGTTTGATTAATTATGCTTGATTAAGCAAAAACAATTTATATATTTCAGCCAAAAGGTATATATCAGTTTCAAGAACTGTAGGGTAAACACTGCCAAAAATATCAAAATTGAGCTTTATGACATCAGTCAGTTAATAGTGTCCACCTTAGAAATAATAGCTAGATAGCTAAATTAAAATTTATTTCTTTATTCGGATGAAAGCTGCACCAATTAATAATGCCACAACCTGCCCTAAGACGACAACACCCGATTGATTTACGCCAACAGGAGGAATATTTAAACTGCCTATACCATAAAAAAATTGTTGTACAAACCACCAAAATATATAGAAAAAGGCTGGTAGCTGGATAGGGATATACAAGATTATTAGCGGTAAAACAGTGTCAATTGTAGCTTTAGGAAATTTCATAACGTATACTCCTAAAATAGCTGCGATCGCACCATTTGCTCCAATCAAGGGAACTGGCAAACTCGGTTCAAGCAGAATTTGTATTACACCTGTCATTAGACCAGCAGCCAGATAAAATCCTAAATAGCGTCTGTGTCCTAAAAGATTTTCTACAGTTTTCCCAAAAACCCACAAAAATAGTAAATTTCCTAATATTTGACTAAAACTGCCGTGCAGAAACATTCCAAAAAATAGGGTAAATACCCGCCAAATTACAACTATCCAAGCAGCAGAGTTGAAAAAGAGAGCATTGGTAACTGCTCCACTAATCTGCGCTGGAATCATACCCCAAGTATTGACAAAATAGCCTAATTGACCGCTAAACTCTAGTTGAAGTTCCCATAAAAATACAGCCAGGTTAATGCCAATCAACCAGTAATTAATAATTGGTTTATTTCGACAACGAATGTTATCACTAATAGGAATCATATAAATTTGTCATTTGTCATTTGTCATTTGTCATTGGTCATTGGTCATTTGTCGTCATTAGTTATTCTCCCCCTGCCTCCCCTGCCTCCCCTGCCTCCCCTGCCTCCCCTGCCTCCTCTGCCTCCTCAGCTTCCATCACTCCTTCTTAGCCTGTGGCAAGATTGAAATCAGATCGCATTGCACTTAACTAGGCAAACAAGATGCTAGGAAACACACTTGTAGGAAGATACCAAATTATTAGTAACTTGGGAGGTGGGGGTTTTGGTGAAACTTTTGTGGCTTGTGATACCCAATTACCTGGTTCACCTCTATGTGTTGTTAAGAAACTCAAACCCCAGGCAAGCGATCCGGTAACTTTGGAAACAGCTAGGCGTTTATTTGATACGGAAGCACAAGTTCTGTATAAATTAGGAACTCACGATCGCATTCCCCAACTTTTAGCTTACTTTGAGGAAAATGCCGAATTCTATCTTGTACAAGAATTGATCGAAGGTCATGACCTGAGTAAAGAATTAACATCAGGTAAAATCCTCAGTCAAGAAGAAGTCATTTCACTTTTACAAGAACTTTTGACAATCTTAGAATTTGTCCATCAACAGAATGTAATTCATCGTGATGTCAATCCTCACAATATTCTTAGACGCCAACCAGATGGCAAACTAATTTTAATTGATTTTGGTGCAGTTAAACAAATTGCAACTCAAGTTATTACTCCCCAAGGTCAAACTCTTGCAACAGTAGCTATCGGTACGCCTGGATACATTCCTGGCGAACAAGCTCATGGTACGCCAAAATTAAGCAGTGATATCTATGCTACGGGAATAATTGCTATTCAAGCTCTCACTGGATTATCACCAGAGGAAATAGTAAAAGATGCTGAGACTAATGAAATTATCTGGCACGATAAAGCCACGGTAACACCAGAATTTGCTCAATTCTTAGATAAAATGGTGTGCTACGACTTTCGGCAACGCTATCCTTCGGCAACGGTGGCATTACAAGCGTTGAAGGAGGTAACACGACCCCCTGTTCAGACAATAGCGTTAACTCCTCCTCCACCAAAAAATATCAACAAACCTGAACCAAAAAAAGGTATTTTAGGTAAAATTTTACTAACAATATTTTTCTTTACTGTTGGCGGAATAGCATCAATATTTATTTGGAATTACATTAATTCAAATAATGCTATAGAATTATCTAAACAAGGAAATACATTTTTTGATTTACAACGCTATCAAGATGCGCTAGAAGTATATGAAAAAGCCGTTAATCTCAGACCAGATTATGCTCAAGCTTGGAATGGTCAAGGCAAAACACTAAATAAATTAAGAAAATACAAAGACGCATTAGTGGCGTATGATAAAGCAATTCAAATTCAGCCAGATTATTTAGATGCTTGGATTGGACGTGGTACTGTATTAGGAAATTTACAGCGATATCAAGAAGCGATCGCCTCTTTTGATAAAGCCTTAGAATTAAAGAATGACAACTCAGAAGTCTGGAATGCTAGGGGTGAAGCTTTCAGTAATTTAAACCAATATGACCAAGCAATTAAGTCTTATGAAAAGGCAATTGAACTCAAACCAGATAATTACGAAGCTTGGTATAAAAAAGGATTAGCTTTGCAGAATTCTCGGCAATATGAAGAAGCGATCGCCGCTTATCAAAAAGTCGTAGATTTAAAACCAGACTACGAGCAAGCCTGGTATAATTTGGGGAATGCACTAGTCAATTTAAAACGCTATCAAGATGCATTTACAGCTTATGATAAATCGGTGCAATATCAGCCAGATTATTACCAGGCTTGGTTATCTAGAGGTAATATACTGCTGAATTTACAGCGTTATCCAGAAGCAATTGAATCTTTTAATCAAGTAATTAAATACAGTCCTAGAAACTATCAAGCCTGGTATAATTTGGGATGGTCGCTGCATCAAAACCAACGTTATGAAGAAGCAATAAAAGCTTATAGTAAAGCGGCGATAATTAAGCAAAATAACTATCAACTCTGGTATAATTTGGGAAATTCACAATACATATTGCAGAAATACGAAGATGCGATCGCGTCTTATAATAAGGCAGTTCGTTATAAACCAGACCACTCCGAAAGCTGGTATAGTAGAGGCAATGCTCTATTAAATTTAAAACGGTTTCAAGATGCGATCGCTTCTTACGATCGAGCAATAAAATATAAGCCTAACTACCAACAAGCAATAGAGGGCCGCAATCAAGCCCAAATTCAACTGCAAGGCGAAAAAGCAAAGCCTGTACCTGTAATTGTACCAACTCTTCCATTTCCTAATTCCACGAATCCACCGCAGACGACACCCTAAACTGAACCTGGGTTTTCATCAAGGGAGATATCCTATAGGAGTTAAAAAGAACGGAGAGACGTAGCAGTGCTACATCTCTCCAAGGATGATAGATAACGCATATTTATAGCCGTAGTCACATAAGTTAGGACATTTGTAAAGGGTGAATGCTAAAGCTAGCAATACTTTTACCTCCTGCCTCCTGCTATAATTTCACCAGATGTTTAATCAATCCTGCGACTAGGTAACTTAGTCCCGCACCTCTGACAAAACCCAGCATTTACATCATGGAAAGCTAAACCACAACCCGAACAAACTATTTCTACCTGATTAGCAGTTTTCACTACTTGCTTAATTAAATCCCCCACTTGCCAAGGAATCAATGCAATTCCAGTAAAAATCATCAATACTGTTAGCAAACGTCCTGATTCCGAAATAGGAATAACATCACCAAATCCTACAGTTGTCATTGTGACAACAGAGAAGTAGAATGCATCCAAAAATGTACCGTAATTTTCAGGATTAACCGGATGCTCGACTTGATAAATTAAGCCAGAGTAAATAAAAACAATTGCAAATAATGTAAATAATATTCGCGCAAAAATCATCCCATCTTCACTGCTGATGCTAGCGAATAAAAACTTTCTATCTATAAATCTAATTAATCGTAAAATCCGAAACCATCGTAATAGTCGGATAAAGCTAATATCTACCATACCGAGAAAAAATGGCATAATCGCCATTAAGTCAATAATCGAATAAAAACTAAAAATATACTTAATTTTGTTTTCCGCACTCCACAAGCGAAGCAAATATTCCACAGCGAAGATGATGACGATCGCAGTATCAGCTACATTTAACTGAAACCGCATATCATCAGGAATATTATATGTCTCTGCCACAAAAATTCCTGATGATATTAGCACCAAAGAGGCAAGGGTTAAATTAATCGCTTTACCTATTGGTGTTTCTAGGTCTTCTAAGTAAAATTCTGTTTCTTGTCTGCTCAGTAACATACTCGACCATTAAAACATCTTAATTCCCAGTTATAACATTAGAAATACGATATTATTAACCATTATCCTTATGTTAACCTCAGCTTATATGAACTCAGAATCTTTTATGCGTTTAGCATTGGCAGAAGCAAAAAAAGGCGATGCACCCTATGGTGCAGTGATTGTTAAAGATAACGAAGTCGTTGCCGTAGCTCATAATACTGTAAAGAGAGACAACGATCCATCAGCCCATGCAGAAATCAATGCTATTCGTAGTTTAACAGCTAAACTGAAAAACCCCTCTTTAGAAGGTTATAGCATATATACAACTGGCGAACCTTGTCCGATGTGTGCAACTGCTTGTGTTTGGAGTGGTTTATCAGAAATTATATATGGTGCTTCAATTCAAGATTTAATTACTGTAAATCAATCACAAATTAGTATATCTTGCGAAGAGGTAATCGCTAAATCATTTCGGAAAATAAAAGTCATAAAAGACGTTTTAAAAAATGAATGTTTGGAATTATTTAAATAAACTATAAAAAACTTATTTTTAGAGTATCCCTTTCAAAGTAACTCGAAAACTCTCCTTCTTTCTCTTTGTGTTACAGACACTTTGCTCAAGTCGGAAAACTTTCCCATGCAAGTATCATTCTCAGTGCATCTGTGGTTTAAAAGTAATTTCTCTAATGAATATTCATTTATTTATGTCAATGCGTAATCCCTAAAATATTCGCATATATTTCATAGTTTTCTGGATCGTAGCAGCAAAAAATTATTTTTTGTGGACGACCATTCTTTTGTAGCTGTTCATCGCATATTTTCACTGCCACCTCAGCCGCTAAAGCTTTAGGATATTTATAAATCCCAGTACTAATGCAAGGAAATGCCAAACTATTAAACTCTTTATCTGCGGCAATTTGCATACATTTATAATAACACTGAGCCAGAAGTTCGGGTTCTCCGTCATTACCTCCTCGCCATACTGGGCCTACGGTATGAATGATGAAGTTTGCAGGTAAGCGATATCCTTTGGTTAGTTTAGCATCGCCAATCTGACATCCTCCAAGCGATCTACACTCATTAACTAGGTCTGCTCCAGATGCCTTGTGTATCGCTCCATCTACGCCGCTACCCCCAAGCAAACTAGTATTTGCAGCATTGACGACGGCATCAACTTTTAACTTTGTGATATCACCCAAAATGACTTCCATAAAACAATTAAGCCCAATGAGATTAATCTACATACTACAAGCGTATTATGTAAATGTCCATTATACAGTTTTAGCTTCAAGCTTAACGATCGCTCTGCTTAAGGTGATGAGCGATGGCATTTCTAGCGATCGCCTGCTTTTTGCTGATTTATTCAATTATTTCTTGTCTACTTTATTAATGCGGAAGTTATGATTTTTTTATTTGTATAAATAGCTCAGTAAATAATTACGAATTATTTAACTTGGCTCATTCAAATACGATAAATATGTATTTGCCCAAATCGCCGCTTGAGTGCGATCGCGCAGATTTAATCTGTTTAAAATATTCGTAACATGATTTTTTACTGTTCCCTCAGAAATGTAGAGTCCCTGAGCAATTTCTCGGTTACTAGCGCCTGTAGCAATTAATCGCAAAACCTCTTTTTCTCTAGGAGTAAGTTCAGTTAAACTAGATGGTACAGGCGGCGAATGAGTTGGTGCAACATGGGAAAATTGGGTCAACAGCTTTTTAACTATACCTGGGCCTAATTGCGTATATCCTTTATGAACGGCACGAATAGCAACAGCTAATTCCTCTGATGGTGTATCTTTCAATAAATAACCCATAGCCCCATTTTTTAAAGCTGCTGACACATATTCATCATCATCAAAAGTCGTTAGTACTAAAATCTTAGTTTTGGCAAAACGTTTTTGAATCTCCTTTGTGGCTGCAACTCCATCCATAATCGGCATTCTGATATCTAGTAATATTACATCTGGCTGAAATTCTGCAACAAAATTAATTGCTTGTTCGCCGTTTTCTGCTTCTCCAACTATTTCTAAATCTGGTTCTAATTCCAATAACGCTCTTAATCCTTGGCGAATTAAACTTTGGTCATCTACCAGCAATACTTTAATCATTATGTTAACCTTGTTAATGGAATATTAACTGTAATTTTGCAGCCAGAGCCAAGAGCGCTATTAATATTAAACTGACCCCCAAGTGCTAAAGTGCGATCGCGCATACTATGAAGTCCAAAACCAGTAGTATTTTGCCCGACATCAAAACCTTTACCATTATCCTGAATTATCAATTGTAAATTGCCTTTAGTCGTAGTGAGTTCCAATTTTACCTCTGTGGCATACGCATATTTAGATATATTAGTTAAAGATTCTTGAGTAATTCGGTAAATAGCAGTATTTATTTCAGGTGGTAGAGAATATTCCAGGTTGATTTGATAAATTGGTAATATTCCATTAAAGCGATAAAAATTTTCTGAAAGACTAGCGATCGCATCTTCTAAAGATTGTTCTTGTAAGGGGTTAGAACGCATAGTAGAAACAGATTGACGGACATCCTTTAGTGCTTTTGAACCTAATTCCTTTGCAGTTGCAAGAAATGTTTCAGCCTTACCTGGGTTAGATTGCCATAGTTTTAAAGCAGTTTCTAATTGCAGATTTAAAGCAGTCAGAGAGTGTCCTAATGAATCATGAATTTCACGAGCAATACGGTTACGTTCTTCTAAGGTAGCTTGATTTTCAATTTGCATGGCATATTGGCGGAGTTTGTCGTTAGCAAGAGCTAGCTTTTCTCGACTTTGCCGTTCAGACAAAACTGCATTCATCATCAACAATACAAAAACCAAACTTAAGCCAAATACTAGCGACGAATTCAAAATCAAAAATCGATATCGCTCTTGTGCCTGCGGCGATGCTTGAAAATTGAATAGCTGATATTTTAGTTGTGTAGTAACTAAAAATAAGGCAAATGACAAAGCTGTAACGAATAAGCGTCCATTTAACTGAAAAATTAGACAACTACGAGTCACTAAAATTATATATAGAAAAGGAAAAAGCCGAGCAAATCTTTCCCCAAAAAGTCCAATAATTAAAATTAATAAAATTTCAATGACTGTATATATTACTTTAGTTGTCTGATTTTTTCTGGGTAATGTTAAGCCCATTGCCGCAAAAATAATCAGACTATAAATTGATAATTCTGGCAATATACTACAAACTGACAAGTCTGGAAATGCACCACAAATTGATAGCTCTAGAGGCTTGGGACGAAATCGCCGTAACGGAGGTGGTATAACAGCTGTCAATGCGGTGATTGCCAGTAATGTCCACTCCAGATAAAGCAGAGACGGAAAAGGATGTTTCTTAATTTCAATTGGACGACTCATTAGTCGCGTTGCTCCAGTTAGAAGTGATGAGTTATGAGTTATAAGTTAGGAATTAGAAGTGAATAATTCTGAAGATTTTAGCAGATGCTTAACCGTTTATTTGTTCCTTGATTGAGAAATTAAAAGCAAATTCAAAGAACAAATTCGTTAGGTAATCAGCTAAATAATGACTGATAAAATCATCATAATCAAAATTTTCATAATTTATAACTCCTAACTCCTAACTTCTACCTCTTAACTATCTCTTGTCAATCGTGACTAAAGTCATGGATATAACCATGACTTTCTCCTCATGTAACTGCTGAGGATAAGTTCTTATGATGGTGGCATCCAACCAGGAAAAACCCACCAGACAAGTAATGAAACTCAAAGCATTATCGCTAGTTGCTTCCGCGATCGCTCTCACTTTAACTGCAACCTCCTTTGCTGTTCACGCTCAAACAGCCTCTCCTTCACCCCTGTTACTTGCACAAACTCCACAAAAAGAAAGAGGCCCTTGGAAAGAGTTGGGTCTAACAGATGCCCAAAAAGCCCAAATTCAGACGATTCGCCGCGATAGTCGCGCCAAATTTGAAGCAGTTTTGACCCCAGAACAAAAAGCAAAATTAGAGGCAGCCAAACAAGCACGGCGGGCTGAATGGCAAGCGCGTAAAGCTCAAGGGCAAACAGGTCAACGGCAACCCGGTCAACGTCGAGGAAAGGGTGGTTTTGCTGACTTAAATCTAACTGAAGCCCAAAAAACCCAAATGCGACAAATCCGCGAGTCTGAGAAACAACAGATTCAAGCAGTCTTAACCGCAGAACAGCGTCAAAAATTAGAGCAATTCCGTCAAAATGCTCCTTCACGCCGTCAACAAGGCAATCCTCAATAATCATCTTTCAAAAAATAATAATTCTGGGGTGGGCAGTACTCGCCCATCTCAATCCCACAATAAATTATATAGACTTCTTGCAGAAGATGCGGAAAGGGGAAAAACTTCATCCCCTTTCCCTTTCCCTATTTATTCCCCTACTCAATTTAGTAGACTTTCAAGCTAGTTTTGAGTTATGAGTTAATCAAAACTCCGCTTGATTAAAATGTCAAAAGAATTCGCAATTGGTAGTAAAGTCCGTGTTGTGGCGCTACCAGCTTATGTTAAAACTGCTGAACCTATGCCCATGCTACGCCCCCCTAATGTAATTCACATGGGCGAAGAAGGTATAGTCATCGACCGCAGACCCGGTGGATATTGGGGTATTCGCTTTGCTAGGGGTGTCTTTCTCCTAGATAGTCAATATATCGAAAGCACAGATACCCCTGCCGAATCCCATTCAGAATAAGATTTCTCGCAACCAAGAATTGTAAACTTGTGTAAAGTTGTAATTCTGGTTTACACCATGATTTCCCGCCGCACTTTTTTAAGCATATTATTTGCCAGCTGTATTTCTGTCATCAGCTGGCTGAATTTTACCCCTACTGCTGATGCTATGGGTGGTAAACTTCCGCCAATTAATCAACCCGCACCTGAGTTTACTTTGCCAACCAACACAGGTGATGGCAAAATTTCCCTCTCTGACTTGCGCGGTAAATGGCTAGTCCTGTATTTTTATCCTAAAGACTTTACCTCTGGTTGTACTATAGAGGCTCGTCGTTTTCAGCAAGACTTACCCCAATACCTCGAAAAAAATGCTCAGATAATTGGCGTTAGTGCTGATGACATTGATTCCCACGCCAAATTTTGTGATTCAGAAGGACTAAAATTTCCCTTGTTGGCTGACACTGATGGTTCAGTGAGCAAAGCTTACGGTTCGTGGCTCGGCTTTTTATCTATGCGCCACAGTTTCATCATCGATCCTCAAGGCGTCTTGCGCGAGACTTTTGTCAAAGTCAACCCAACTATTCACAGTTCAGAAGTGCTGGCACGACTAGAAAAATTACAGTCTACAGCTTCTTAAACTTCAATTAATCAACAAGGGGCTTAAGCCCCTTATTTTAACTCACAATAAACCCATATTTTTTGAGTACAGTTTTGACTTCACCGCCAGATAGAAACTGAACAAATTCTTTGGCAGCAGAAGGATTTTTACTGCTTTTAATTATTGCTACCGGATAGACAATTGGGGAATGAAATTTATCATCAGCAGCAACTACGACTTTTACCTTGTTGGAAATTTTGGCATCAGTGGCATAAACTAAACCCGCTTCGGCGTTACCACTTTCTACTGCTGCTAAAACTTGACGCACATTGTTAGCAAAGACCAATTTCGACTTGAGGCGATCGTAAAGTTTCAATTTCTTTAAGACTTGCTCACCATATTGACCGGCGGGTACGCTTCTGGGTTCACCGATCGCAATTTTTTTAATCTTACTATCTGTTAAATTGTAGAAGCTATTGATGCCAACAACATCCTGAGCCACAATCAATACTAGACGGTTATTTGCCAGGTTAGTACGGCTACCTGGTAGCAATAGTCCTTTTTGTTCCAAGGCATCCACTTGCTTTTTGCCAGCAGAAATAAAGATATCTGCTGGCGCACCTTGCTCAATTTGTTGCTGCAAGGCACCAGAAGCCCCAAAGTTATAATTAATATTGATATTTGATTTACTTTGTTGGTATAAAGGCTTAATTTCTTCCAGTACCTCTTTTAAGCTGGCAGCTGCGGACACGAGTATGCTGGTGTTCGACTGTGCTACTACAGGAGAAGGAGGAACCAACGGTAAACCAATTGCTAACAGCAAGCCAGCGATCGCTATACCCAAAAAGCCAAAAATTTGTCTTCTTTTCATAGAAAAGGCGTTTGAAGGGTTTCTTCCATAAAATTGACGTTAGGTAAAATAGTACCAAATATACCAATTTATAACCAACTATATCGGTAAAAATCTGCCGAGAAAAATTTCAGTAGGTAAACTGGGCTACGAACAGCGCAGCCCTTGTTTACCACTCTGTAGCTTATGAAAGTGCTGATACTGGTTCTAACTTCTCAGCTTTGTTCTTCAATACGGTTGGTAGTTCGCTGTTGAACGCCTCACCTTCAACCACTTGCGATCGGAAACCATCGGGCCCAACTGGAACATCGCCCGTGATGGTGGTGCGATAGAGAACGCGCTCGACTTCCAGATGATCCAAGTCTTGAGGGGCCAAATGGGAGGTAGCGCGGTTATCCCAGAATGCAATGTCACCGTTATTCCAGCGGAAGCGGGTGGTGTAGGCGGGCTTGGTAATCTGGTTGAAGAACAACTCAAGCAGCAAGTCGCTCTCTTGTCGTGATACGTCAAGAATGTGCGAGGTGAAGCCAGGGTTGACGTACAATGCGCGTTCACCAGTCTCAGGATGAACCCTTACCACTGGATGGATTGAAACCAGGGGATTGGCTGCGATGCGCTGGGCAATCTTGCTGTTGCTGGGCAAATTCAAACGCGCATTGAAGCGATGTTCGGCCTTTAATGTGTCTGCTAATGCCCGTAGGGGTGCTGACAGACCCTCATAGGCTGCAACTAAATTTGTCCACTGTGTGTCACCACCGAAGCTAGGGACATTAACCGCACGCAAAATTGATGCCGCAGGTGGGTTGACAACTGCTGTAACATCGGTGTGCCAACGGCTCTCGTAGCTGGAACGACGCAGACCATTGCGCCGCTCGTAACGGCTGCGGTCAATGGGCAAGATTTCTGAGAAGCCTTCAATCGGCTCGTCTTCGTGGGGATGTGCGTAAGTCACTTCACCAAAACGAGCTGTGAATGCAATCTGTGCCGCATGATCGATGTTTTGACCGCGAAAGAACACGACTTTCCACTTCAATAGTGCTTGACGAATTTCTTTGACTGCATCATCGTGCAAAGGACGTGACAAGTCTACGCCGCTGATTTCGGCACCGATGAAACCTGCTACCTGTTTGACTTCAATGTGTTTGTTGCTCATCTCAATTCTCCATAGTTTGATCGATCGGGCGGTGTTCGCACTCGTCCGTTTACTTGAGATATGTTGCTTGCGCTTAATGGCTACATACCAAAGGAAGCGATCGCAGTTTTAATATATTACTATAAATTGATCGATTTACCGTAGTATATACTTGCCGTATTTTAGACTGCTGTAACAATGGTAGATTTAGTCCGGGAAAAGGTAAGTAAAAATTCGGAACACAGATATTAAGAAGCTTCTCAGATCCAGTGAGACGTACTTAGAGTTATTTCATATAAAGTTTATTAAATCTTTTTATTTTTCACATAAGTATTTTATTTCTTGATTAATTTATACTGTAGGATGACAAAGAAACAATTATATTTATAATAATTACGTGTTGCAAAAAACTGCAAAATCAATATTTAAATAATTATTTGAAGTAAAATTTTTTAATTAAAATGTTTGTAGACAATTTGATACTGGTTGATAAGAAAATAAGACCGTATATTTAATTCGTAAATTAGATAAATCTTAATTTTAGTTCACTCTTTTATTCAGAGATACTAATTTGCTTTTTTCATTAGCAACACGCTAATAAAAAATTATCAGTTGATTTTTTACCAAGGTTGATTAATGCCTTGAGGAGATCGAAAACTACATGAAAAAGCAATTACCACAAAAGAAAACGCAGATATCACAGAAATGGACTATTTCTAAATATTGGTTACGTTTTTTAATCATAGTTCTATTAGTAATAGGTGTATTTTTTCGCTTCGTTAATATTGATAAAAAAATTTATTGGGGTGATGAAGCTTTATCCTCATTACGCATATCTGGCTATACGCAGTCAGAAATGAGGAAGCAATTAGGTAATGGTCGTTTGATTGGCCTAGAAGATTTACATAAATACCAGTATCCTAATCCTGAAAAAAATACAATTGATACAATTAAAGGAATTATTGTAGAAGACTCGCAAATTTTGCCATTATACATCTTGATGACCCGGTTTTGGGTAGAGTGCTTTGGCAATTCTATAGCAGCGATCAGAAGTTTTTCGGCATTTATTAGTCTGCTTACCTTTCCTTGTCTTTATTGGCTATGTCAAGAATTATTTGAGTCTTCACTAGTCGGGTGGATAGCCATCGGGTTGGTAGCCGTTTCACCTATTCATATCGTGTATGCACAAGAAGCGCGATCGTATAGTTTAGCAATAGTAGCCATTTTTATATCGAGTGCAGCACTGCTGCGAGCTATGCGCCTTCAAACAAAAGTTAGTTGGTGCATTTATGCAGCAACATTATCAATAGGGTTTTATACTCATCTATTTTTTACCTTGGTTGCTTTTGCACAAGGAATTTATGTAGTTACAATCGAACGCTTTCGATTGAGTAAAACATTAATTTCTTACCTGCTATCATCGCTTGCGGGTTTTATCACTTTTGTACCTTGGATTTGGATTATTATTACCAATCCTCAGCCAGAAGCAGTAACTTGGGCGAATATTAAACAAACAGTATTTATGTCATCTGTCAGGTGGGCTGGTATTTTTAGTCGTGCGTTTATTGATTTAGGTATTAGTCCTAACGAGCCTGGAAAACTTAAGTTTTTATTAATTCCTTTTATTTTGATTCTTTTAGTTATAATCGGCTACTCAATCTATTTTTTATGTCGAAGAACCTCTAAAAAAGTTTGGTTATTTGTTTTAACCTTAATTGCATCAGTAGGGCTTCCATTACTGATAATAGATTTCGTCTTTTTAAAACGATATGCTACTAGTCGATATACACTTCCTTCTGTTTTAGGGATACAGTTAGCTGTTGCTTACCTATTTACCACTAAAATTACGTCTATTTCTACTAAAGCTTGGCAAAAAAAGTTTTGGTCACTTGTAGCATTTATGGTAGTTATAGGCGGGGTTGTATCTTGTATGGTTCACTCTCAACCGCAGATTTGGTGGAACCAATTCCCTGAAAAATACCAAGAATATCCTCACATTGCTCATATTATTAATCAAGCTAAGAAACCGCTTTTAATTAGTGATGAGGATAACATCATTCCACCACTACAAGTACTTAGTAACTTAATCGATCCAAAAGTGCAATTCCAAATTGTAGGAAAAAATCAGTTACCAGAGATTACTAATGGCTTTAGTGACATATTTTTATTCTTGTTCGAGCCATCTGATTTCTTAAAAGCTGGAATTGAAAAAGTTTATAACTCAAAGTTACAGCAGGTAGACGACTTTCTCTGGAAAATAACAAAAGCTAATTAAACTAAGGATACGGGCACATCTACCGCCTGGGAGACTGCAAGTGGAAACTAAAAGCAGATAGTTGGCATTTGAATCTCGCTTGGCGGTTAAAAATTAATATCAATTAGCCTGATAAGTTGCACAGTTAGAGCAAAAATATACTTTAATTAAACAAATAATTTAAGTATATACTGGTACTGCTGCCGCTTATGTCATCGCCCCTTGAGCGCCCGTTAAAAATTGAAATCAGATTGCCATCTTCCCATCCTCAATTATTGGAAGGATTGGATATATGGTTGCGTTTAGGTTTGATATCTGATACCCAAGTCAGGCAGTTATGTCGAGAGTTTCTGGTGTGTGCGGTGGTGTTGCAACCCCAGGCTGAAGCTCAAACAAAGGTAGTATTTGCAACTTCCGACTCCGTGCAGGAGTTGCCTGTAGCAGCTTTACAATCTAGTAGCAGTAAACAACCACAACAAAAACCAGCTAAACCCAACCTCATCGGCACAATGTTGCAGTCTTTGGGGGCAGAACTGAGTGTGCGTTGGCTACTTTTTCTAGGGGTTTTTTTGGTAGTTGTATCCTCTGGAGTACTGGCTGCTAGTCAATGGGCGAGGTTTCCGGCTGCTGGACAGTACGGGGTTTTATTTGCTTATACTTTGAGTTTTTGGGGATTAAGCTTTTGGGCGACTAGGCAAAATAACCTCAGATTGACGGCTCAGACATTGCTGATTGCCACTCTTTTGTTAGTACCAGTGAATTTTTGGGCAATGGATAGCTTCAAATTGTGGCAAAATCCTGTGGATTGGATTGTAGTTGCGATCGCCTGTCCTACACTGACTGCTATAACTGTTTTACTCTCCAAAAATCGAACTATTTTTGCCAATTTGCATACTGGCAAATTACCTCTGATAAATATTCTAGGGCTGAGTTATCTGCATTGGGGTTGGCAATTAAGAGGATTTCCCTTAATTGCTGTTTATCTGGCAACGATCGCCACAACTATCATTACTGTTTATTACAATCTTTTCCAACAGCCTCGTACTGTCAGCGACGATCGCCGTAGGTTAAGTATTAGTTTACCTGCTACTGTAATTATTTATTCTTTAATAGTATTGTTGGTGCGGGCAATTTTTGTTACCAAGGTAGATGTCGCACTGTTGGGGTTAGCTATTGGCATTTGCGGCTGGTTGATGACTTGGTTAGCAGAGCAGAGGAGGGCAGGAGGGCAGGGGAGCAGGGGAGCAGGGGGAGCAGGGGAGCAGGGGAGCAGGGGGGCAGGGGGAGCAGGGGGAGCAGGGGAAGTAACATTAATATCCTCCTCGTCTCCCTTGTCTCCCTTGTCTCCCTTGTCTCCTTCATCCCTCTTACTCTGGGAAAGACTTGGTGGGGTTTTACTCTTTTTGGGTTGGGTGGTATCGGTAGTAAATTATCCTTGGCAAGCAATAGCTGTCTGTGGTTTGGGTTTGTGGTTTGTAGGGAGTCGCTTGTGGCGGTACAGTTTAAAGCGAGACTTTGCAGGGGTTTTCGTCATCGGCTTAGAGACGATTTTGCTAGGTTGGCGATTAGTACCCGATAACTTACAGAAATTAGCGATCGCAACTACTACCCAACTTACCAATTCTCAAAATGAACCTTGGGCGCTACTGGGTATAGCTTTATTTCCCTACGTAATTTTGATGGTGGCGCTTACAGATAATTTCTATCGCCGCCAAAAACGAGAATTAGCTAAATTTGGCGAACTGCTCACTCTGTTATTTGGAGCTTTTTTAACAACGATCGCTCTTGTAAATCCTCCATTGCGATCGCTAAATCTGCTATTTTCTACCGCCACTCTCGCATTTGTGACTCAACGCCGCTCCCCCTCATCCCTTCCCCTGGTATACCTAACTCATATCATGGGGGTGCTGACATTTTGCTTTACCATTAATTGGTTATTCCCCAGCCTGACTCAACAATGCTGGGCAAGTATTTTATTGGCTCTGATGGTTGCAGAATGGCGATTTAGCTTGCAGGAAGGACTATGGCAACGTAGCGCATGGGACATCGGTTTAGGATTAGCCGCAGCGAGTTTTTTCCTGTTGTGGATGAATTCAGAATCATCTTGGTATGGCATCACTGACGAGCGATCTGATTGGGGAGTTTTATGGCTAGTTACGCCTTTAGCTCTGACGGGTGTTGCCAATGCCGCAATTATAGAGCGACGGCTTACTAGCCGTTACTTGAGTGTCTTGGCTGTAATAATTGCCCAGTTACTAACTTTACAACTACCAGGAATCAGATTAATCGGTTTGGCTGTAGGTGCTGGATTGATGTTTGTAAATACCCGCTATTTGCGCAACCAAGTATCTGCGGTAATTACAGAAGGATTTGTTTTAAGTTTTATTGGCGTGCTGCTGTGGGCGGGTATACCTGGTTTACCTCGCCTAGCGGTAGCAGGTTGGTTTGTTGTCGGAGCGATCGCAACTCTCAGTCTATGGTTAGCACGCACTGTTTTCAGCCGACGCGGTAACGAATTAGCAGTTATCTATGCAGCCGCTAGCGATAAATGGGCGATCGCTTTATGCAGCGTTGAATTATTAAGTTTGACGCTGCACTCAGTACTGATTTACCAAGGGTTTACGACTTCAGGATTTTTGTTCTTAATTGCCACTGTAATTACCTTGGCAGCCATTGTTTATCGCAGTTGGCGCGAACCGACAAATTGGGCATTTTATGGCATTGGTTGGTGTTTGGAATTGTTGATTGCCCAAGGGTTGGGGTTGGGGGAACGTTCAATCGTGAGAATTGCGATCGCAAACATCGCCTTGGGTTTAATTACTCAACTTGTTGGCGAGTGGTGGCGGCGACGACATCAATTAGAAAGGTTTCCTAGCAGCCTGCACATTTTGCCATTAATTTATGGTGCATTTAGTGTATTGCTGCGTTTGAACACCTTCACCGAGTGGACAGGTTTGTATTCCTTGGGTGTAGCTTTAATTATTATTGGTGTAGGGCGACGGCACGACAGCTTCAAACCCTTGCTTTACTTAGGAATTATTGGCGTATCAATTTCTGCTTATGAACTTTTGTTCTATCAAATGTCACAAGCTTCAGGAGGAGCGTTAGGTGATGGATTAATTGCCATGTCTGCCCTTGGTGCGAGTATCATGTATGCTTACCGCATTTTGTCGCCAAGGCTAGTCAGCTACTTACACCTAACTCCCCAAGAATTGAAAAGAATTGCCCATATTCACTGGGTTTGGAGTAGCTGTTTATTAATGGCTGCCATTCCTGTTCCCATTGCAGTTAACCGTTTGGTGGGATTGGGAACGGGAGTATTTTTGATTCGCTACGCCGTCTTTCAGGGACGAAATTCACCCACTTCCCCCAGGATCTTAGGAAGAATTACAATCGCCGAGATGTGGGTTTACCTTGGTTTATTAGAGGTAGCCGGGATGAGGATTTATTGGCGAGAGACAGCAGTAGGGCGATTTTGGGCTGGGCCATTAGTTCCTTGGAATGGTGCGATCGCTTGTGTGGTAGCCTACTTTTTATACATCCTACCTTGGGAAAATTGGGGTTGGTCTAAAAGACCTTGGCAACAAGCTGCATACATCATACCACTGATAATTTTATGGGAAACCAGACTGCAAACTTACCCCATAACCTTGATAATCGCAGCTGGATTTTACATCTTTTTAGCAAAAGTAGGTGAAAACATCCGTTTCACCTATATTAGTGTAGCGTTGATTGATTGGGCACTTTACCGTTGGTTTGATTCCTTACATCTGACTGATGCTTTGTGGTATGTAACGCCAATTGGGTTATCGCTGCTTTATATTGCTCAAGTGGATACCCAACTGAAGCTACCAGAGTACAAAACATCTCGTCATTTTCTGAGAGTGCTAGGGAGCGGTTTAATTTGTGGGTGGGCAATTTTATTTCATCAAAATACAGCTTGGATTCCAGGTGTTTTTAGTCTCATCGCTATTTTTGCTGGATTAGCTTTACGAGTACGAGCTTTTCTCTACATTGGTACAGCAACTTTTTTAATCACGACAATCTATCAATCGGTAATTTTCAGCTTGCAGTACTCCTTTTTAAAATGGGTTGTTGGCTTGTTAGTTGGCATTTTATTGATTTATATTGCCGCCAACTTTGAAACCCGTCGCGCTCAAATAACTTCCTTAATTCGTAGCGCCATTGATGAATTTCAATCATGGGAATAGGTAAGCTAACGATTAAACTAATTAGATAAGCGATCGCCTAAATTTAAGATACTTGTAAAATTAAGTAAAAGCGATGGCTCTGTCAAAACTTTAGGCTAACGCATAGAAGTACAAAACAATGACACGAATTCCATTAACAGAAGCTCAACTTCGTTTACCTGAACTGATTGCAAGTCTGCAACCCGGTGAAGAAGTACAGATTTTTTCCGGCGATCGCACCATTGCCAGATTGATTGGCGAATTCCAACCACCCCGGAAGCCTCGCCAACCCGGTAGTGCAATCGGAACACTAACCATCCTGTCCGAAGATGAAACCCACTTGGAAGATTTTCACGACTACATACCATGAAATTTCTGCTCGATACTCAAGCATTTCTCTGGTTTGTACTCAACGATCTTGCCCTTAGTCAAGTCGCATGTGATTTGATTGTCGATCCTCTCAATGACATCTTGCTCAGTCCTGCTTCGTATTGGGAAATTGCCATCAAAGTTAGTATTGGTAAGTATCAAATTCCTGAAAATTTTGAAACATGGATGGAGCATCAAATCTATGTTAATGAATTTGAAATATTACCGATTAAAGTTGTTCATGCTGCCGCAATCGTGACTTTGCCATTCCATCATAAAGATCCCTTTGATCGGCTTTTGGTTGCCCAAGCACTCACAGAAAAGATCCCGATCGTTAGCGTAGATACAGTGTTAGACAATTATGCAGTTACTCGTTATTGGTAAGTACGATAACCTGCGGTCAACCGCAGTGCGATCGCTCATCCCTGTCGGTTGGGTTGACATCAGGAAACCAAACATTCATTAACGTGAGTTCGATGAACCTCTCCCCAACCCCTCTTGGAGGCGGAGAGGGGCAGAAATATTTTTAGTTGACAACGAAAAAATTAGGGTTTCAAAGCCTCTCTCCCTGTGGGGGAGAGGAATGGAAGTGGGGTTTTTAGAGCCGTCGAACTCACGTTAAATTTAAGACAATTGAAACTTTATGCCATGTCAAATTACTAAGCCAACAATATTTTCAATAATCTCAATTGTCTTACTAAAAATATTTAAGAAACCTACAGCATTATTTATTTCCTGAATTTCTTGATTTATCGCTTTAATGCCATCTTCAAAACCTTTTTCATTTTCCTCTAGTTTGTTAACTAGAATAGTACCAATTTTGTTTCTGACTTTGTTGACACAACTCGTCCATTTCTGACGATACTCTTTAAATTCTTCTTTCTGTTTTGGATTGATAAATTTACTTTCAATATCAATTTCATACAATTTTTCCTCTATGCCTTTGATCTTTTTAAAAAATTCTAATTGTTTCTTGTTATCAATATTAGACAATATCTCTGACATAAAATTATTTTTGCTTTTATTTATTAGTTATTTTTGATTTATTCAGCTACATTAACTAGAGAGTTGATTTCAGATAAAAGTTCATTAGCGCGTGCAATAGTAAACTTATCTTCTAAAAGTAACTGAAAAGCTTCTTTGAAGTCTTTGGCTGATTCACTAGCATCATTCAAAGCTTCTATCGAAAGTGTCATCGTCAAAATCTTCTGCCGTTTTTCTATCCATTCGTCAGGATCGCTAATTGGATCGGCAGCCGTATAAGGTCTGAAGAGTAAACGCTCTTCCTGATTTTTTTGAATGGTTTTTAAATTACTTTGTAGTTCAATAGTAAGAAGTTCAAGTACTGATTCCTGAATAGCAAGCTCTCGGTAAATCGTTTCTTTCCTCTGCTCTAATTCTTTTCTCAACGCACCTTTAATTTTATTACTCAATATAATTTTAGGAATTTCAGATAAAGCAGAGCCAATTTTGTCAGAGACAAGAGGATTACCTTGAATATCAGTGCTGACATTATTTAATTGAGTGAAAATATCTTCAGTAACTTCTTGTGCTTGTGTTGGGGAATCTGAGGTTGCTAGATTTTCTAAAGCAATCAAGTAGCGTTGGAGTAGATCGGTATGTTGGCGCATTCGTCCAATTATCATAAGCCAATCCTTATCTTGTTTAGTAATGTCGATATACATTTCACCAGCTTTGACTGTATCTTCTAGGCGGTTACGCAGCAATTTTTCCGAATTGGCATCAACAACGTAGTTTCCTGATGTAACCAATAAAGTATCTAGTGCATCTGCATATTCTTGTCCAGCGTTGGCAAACTTTTTATATTCTCTTAGAGAAGCACCACAGGCAACTAATGAAGCTCCAATCAAAGAGATGATTGATGCTCTAATAACAAATTTAGATTTGATAGTAATCTCCTTTCTAAGCATAAAACGTATAAATAAGATGTTTCAAAAGCAGAAAGTTAAGTAAGAAAACTCTCAGGGCGTAAGCTTGATATAAGGTAAAAACGCTGTTATTTCCTTCTCCACTCCCCAATTAGTTAATTTCGGAATTTTGCGATCGCATCAAAAAATATTGCTCCAGGGTTGACGTTTCGGTGTTTCGCGCAGTCTGTAGCAGCTTCCGCCTTCCCTGTAAGAACTTCTGCTTTCACGTTTCCGTGTTTTGCGCAAGCTGTAGCAACTTCCGCTCTCACGTTTCCGTGTTTCGCGCAAGCTGTAGCAACTTCTGCTTTAACGTTTCCGCGTTTTGCGCAAGCTGTAGCAACTTCTGCTTTAACGTTTCCGTGTTTTGCGCAAGCTGTAGCAGCTTCCGCTTTGATGTTATACGAATTCGCAATTGGTAATTCAAAATTCGTAATTACGAATTGGTATAAAGCAAACAAATTTTAGGCTTTTTCAGAAAAATCAACAATTCCACGTATGGCAACCTCTTCAACAAATGTCCACTATAGAGTTATGAGAAATTGAGAAAATGAGTATTAATTATGGGAAGGCGAAAACGCAATTCACGTACTCTTGGGAAAGCTGAACTACGTCTAGCAAGCGTTAAATCTATTAGTCAAACTCTCGATGTTGGAGAGGGGTTAACAGTCAAAGATTACACTGAAAAAATCGAAATGGTGCGGCAATCTCTAGTAGTCTGCCAAGCCAACTTTGCTAGGTTAAATTTGGATATAAACGCTCCAT